>NZ_JAYGHM010000051.1:0-7307 GCF_034931125.1 Rivularia sp. UHCC 0363
TAATCAAGGTGAGATGCTGGTAAAGATGCGCGATCGCAAATTAAATGAATAAGTTTAGTTCTCGCGTACCAGATATCTTAAGCTCAAAGTCATAAGAAGCACTCAGTAGTAAGGATGCCTCAGTCTTTTTAAAGCTGAGAGGAAAAACGCCACGAGACAATTTATTGTCCGTGGATGTTTAATTCGTGATATGCTTGGATGAGTATCCATACAGCTAAAATGCAAGTTATCTCTGTAAAATGTAAGCTCCAAGTACCTGTAGAGTTGCGGCAAGAAATTGACGTTACTTTGCAGGGGTTTGCTGATGCTTGCAATCAGATATATGAAGTTGCTAAACGAGATAATTGTTGGAATGTGACCTCGCTCCACCATAAGGCTTATAAGCCGACTAGAGAATCTACTGGGCTTAAAGCTAACCATGTTTGTCAAGCTATTCGTCGCGTGATTGGTAACGCAAAAGCAGTTAAGCAAGTACACAAGTTTCGCCCAACTTCTTTGAATTTGGATACTAGAACTTTTCAATATATTGAAGACTTGCAAACTGTTGGTGTTACCTTGATCCGTGGTCGCAAAAAGTTTAAATTGTCGATTGGCAATTACCAAAAAGCATTGCTTAAGGGGCAATCCCCAACAGCAGCGACTTTGAACAAGACCAAACGCGGTGACTATTACATCAATATATGTATTGATATCCCAACTCAACCAACAGGTAAAACGCCAAAAGTGATTGGTGTTGATTTGGGAAGACGTGACATAGCGACAACATCTACTGGTAAATCTTGGAGTGGAGCAAAGATTCAAGCTACTCGTGACCGATACAGTAAGGTCAGATCGAATATTCAATCCAAACGCACTCGTTCGGCTCGTCGCCTGATGAGAAGGCTCTCTGGGAGAGAACATCGCTTTCAAAAGTGGCTTAATCACAATATTTCTAAACAGCTTGTTCAAGACGCAAAAAGCAGTAATGCTGCACTGGCTTTTGAAGATTTGACTAATATTAGACAGTCGTTGAATCAAAAGCGACGCAGTAAGACAGAACGGCGCAGGACTAATAACTGGGCATTTTATCAACTCCGAATGTTTGTTGATTACAAAGCTCGAATGAGGGGCATTCCGGTTATTTTTGTTCCACCTGCTTACACATCTTAAACTTGCTCGCGTTGTCACCACGTCCACCCAATTAAAGGGAAGTCGTATCGTAACGGGAAAAAGTATAAATGTGGTAATTGTGGTTTTGAGCATGATGCTGATATTAATGCCGCACTTAACATTGCAGCTTTGGGGTTGTCCGTAACGCAGCCTGAAAGTCTGAAGATGAGTTGCCAGTTGGAAGGACAACGAAGAAAAGTTTCCGACTAGTTTCTTTGAATTAGGCTAAAGCTCAGTGTCTTTAGACCTGAGTATGCTTACTTAAACACCTAAATAACTTAGATATTAACGATGTTTATGAAAGCTTCGTTTTGTTTGTCACCGCGCTACCGCTTAGATGATGAGTTGCCTTGGCTAGAGGGAATAGATCCCAGCCGTCACTATTGGATTAAAGTAAATGGCGATAATCATTTAACAGTCCCAATTCCCGGATTACTGATTTCTTCTATGGATGAAATGAAGCAGGCTATTAGACAGTTTCGCTCGCTTCAACCTGGAGAACAAATAACTTTGGTAAGGGCTGCGAGCAGTTGTAAAATTTACTGTATTAGCGTCAACTGTTACGCCATAGAAACGGAAATAAACGATGCTTTAGTTTGGCATTTATTTGATCGGGAAACCTTAGATAGTCTACTCATGACCGCTCATCCAGATTGGCAATGTGCTTCTTCTGATATCGAGTTAGGACGAAGACTATTAATAGGTTCCTTACAGCAAGCTACAGCAAATAAATAGGGAGTAGGAGGAGAATAAGTTAGATTAGCAATTTTAGTCTCAAGGAAAGTAATATTCTTAATATCCGCTAACTTTCAAGTATTATCGCCGTAAAGAGAGTAATTCTTGCGGAGAAGCCAAAAGTTTGATTTTTACATCCAAAATTTGCAAATTTTCATTGAGAACGAATAGCCAAGATACATTAACTGCAAACCAAGGAGTTTCTACCTTACCTGCAACTTGAATTTGAGTTTGGTTATC
Source organism: Rivularia sp. UHCC 0363 (assembly GCF_034931125.1). Taxonomy (NCBI): domain Bacteria; kingdom Bacillati; phylum Cyanobacteriota; class Cyanophyceae; order Nostocales; family Rivulariaceae; genus Rivularia; species Rivularia sp. UHCC 0363. The sequence goes on from NZ_JAYGHM010000051.1 coordinate 2,125, forward strand.
TTCTAAAGTTTGGCTCGCACCTTCACGAGGACAAGCTTTAATATCTACTGCTTCCTTGTGTAAATAACTCAAAATTGCATCTTTTCCGACAATCCCAGATTCAAAAGGAGGATGCATTACACCGTTTTGGGCAAATAAGTCAGCAGTTTTTTCGTAATTGCCTGTATTTAAAGTTTCAAAATATTGCTCTATAGTTATTTCGCTGATTCCCTCAATGTTAATACATTCTTTCGATTGGATTGCAGTCATAAAAACACCAGTATTATTTACTTGTAGTATTTATTTGAATATAAAAGGTAACTACTTAGAAAGCTGCTTGAGAAATAATTTCACTTTCAATTAAGTATTCCTTTAGATAGAAAGCTTTGCAAGTAAATTAAAACTAAAAAATCAAATTATTGCAAGGTGGATAACTTCCACCCCACAATCTACGGTTGTATTGCGCTAAGCTAAATGTCTTTTAAAGTGAGACAACAGTTCAAATGCCTATAATTATTTATCGTAAAAAAGCCTCTTAGTCAGCTAAAGGATCAACACCCATATCGGTGACAACTTTGCGAAGAACCGTAATTTGTTGACCAAAATCAAGTCCTTTAATGGATTCTAAGACTTGCGAACCATCACGAGACAGCTGATAATTGGATGGCATTAGCACAACAAAACCTTTAACCATTAATTCTGATAATTCATACCAGAAAGCTAATTTTGTATTAGCGCTGAGAATGCTGTAAGCACGACTAACCTGTGTATTATTCTTCCCAGCCAAATCACGCATAACCTGTAGCTGTTCTTCAGCAGACATTTGCTTGATTTGACTAAGCAAACCGAACGCTAACTGTAAGCGTGCTGCACCCGTAGCAGCAGGAGTTATAGAGCGACCCATTTCAGTATACACAAACCAAAGCACTCCTAACTGGTCATCCACCGAGAGGCTTTTGAACACGCCTACAGTAGAATTTACTGCATCAACTAACTGAGTATCATAGTTGAAATTAGAAAAACGGTTCTGTATTGAATCTGTAGAGAAAGTCATGTTAGCACCAATTTTTGTAAACTTCGTAGCGAAGTATCTACGCTAGGAAGGCTTTGTATGTTGCTTTACCTTCCACTTGCCATTTTGCATACAAAGTTAATAAATTGCAAATAATATTTACAAATAGGTCGATTTAAGTTAATTAGGAAATATAAAACTGGGGATCATAATGGTGGTATAAGTTAGGGGTGCGCTTTTCGGGCAAATGTTAAAATAAGATAAATGAATCAATCATCCTCCTTAAGCAGTACACAGATTAAGGAAAAAGCGTTAGAGCTAGGATTTCATAAAGCTGGAATAGCTGCTGCAAATGTTACACACACTCAAGTGCAGAGATTACAAGCATGGTTAACGCTTGGATATCATGCCGATATGGAATGGATGCGAAATCCTAAGCGTGAAAATATTAAATTAGTTATGCCAGAAGCGCGATCGCTAATTTGTGTGGCTTTAAATTATTATACAGAGCATCAACGTCCTGAAGGAAACGAACATGGAAAAATTTCTCGCTATGCGTGGGGAAGAGACTATCACAAAGTCATGCAAAAAAAGTTGAAAGCCCTTTCAATTTGGTTGCAGTCATTAGGTGAAGGAATTGAAACCAAATACTATATAGATACAGGACCAATCCAAGATAAAGTTTGGGCCCAAGAAGCGGGGATCGGTTGGATTGCCAAAAACGGTAATGTAATTACCAGGGAATATGGTTCTTGGGTCTTTTTAGGAGAAATACTTACAAATCTGGAATTAACCCCCGATACTCCTCATACTCAACATTGCGGTAGCTGTACTCGATGTATTGATAGTTGCCCCACCGATGCGATCGCGCAGCCATTTGTAGTAGATGCCAATCGCTGCATTGCTTACCATACAATAGAAAATCGCGATGAAAAATTACCAGAACATATTGCTGGAAATATGCAAGGCTGGGTAGCTGGTTGTGATATTTGTCAAGATGTATGTCCTTGGAATCAACGTTTTGCTACTACCACCGATGTACAAGAATTTCAACCTTACCCTGGGAATATTGCTCCCAAGCTGATAGAATTAGCCACAATCACGAATGAAAAGTGGGACGAGCAATTTAAGGCTTCAGCGTTACGGCGAATTAAGCCAAAAATGTTACAACGAAATGCCCGTACTAATCTTGAAGCATCCCGTCAACCTAAAGAATGACCCAGAAAGTAATTATTTTTGATTTTGATGGCACAATCGCGGATACAGTAGATGCGCTAGTAAGTATTGCTAATGGTTTGGCTGTAGAGTTTAATTACGCAGAAATTACTTCAAAAGAACTCGTATTACTTAGAAATTTAACTTCTAGAGAAATTTTTAAGTATTCTGGGATTCCTTTATTCAAAATACCTTTTTTACTGAAAAAGGTTAAGGGAGAGTTAAGAAACAAAATTTCCGAACTAAAACCAATTCCAGGAATTCAAGAAGCTTTACTAGAACTCAAAGAAAACGGAAACAGGCTGGGTATTATAACTTCTAACTCGGAAACTAATGTTAAAGAGTTTCTCAAAATAAATAATATGGATAGTCTATTCGAGTTCATCCATAGCGGAGTTACAATTTTCGGTAAAACGACCATAATGAATAACGTCTTGAGGCAAAAACAGCTAAAAACTCAAGAAGTGATATATGTAGGAGATGAAACTAGAGATATTGAATCCTCAAAAAAAGCTAATATCAAAGTCATTAGTGTGACTTGGGGTTTCAATTCAGAACAAGCATTAATCAAAGAGAATCCAGATTTTTTGATTCATCATCCCCAAGAGTTGATAAAAGTAGTGAAGAATATTTGTTAAAACAAGGACAATTGAATTACTTTGTAGGTAGGATTATCAAGATTTGACAATGAAAGACCCAACAGTCGGATACTGCGCTCGCTCAGTTCAATTCCTTCAAGTACTGCTTTCGCTTCAGTAATAATCCTATCTAAACTATTAATACTATTTACCAAAGTACGAGAGCGCGTGATTTGTTGATAATCAGAAAACTTAACTTTCAAAGTCAAAGTCCGTCCCGCAGCTTGATGTTTATCAATTCTTTTATGAAGTGTCCGAGCAATTTGTTCGAGTTCTTGTAGTATCGCTGTTTTATCGCTTAGGTCTTGAGCGAACGAGTTTTCTGCTCCGATTGACTTACGAATACGATTTGCCTCAACCGCTCGGTCATCTCGCGCCCTAGCAATGTTGTAGTAATAATTACCTGCCTTCCCAAACTGCCGTACCAAAAACTCAAGCGAACGCGCTTTTAAATCAGCCCCAGTCTTAATATTTAGATCGTGCATTTTAGCGGCAGTAACTTTACCAATCCCGTGAATTTTTTTTATAGGCAATGCTTCTACAAATGTTTCGGCATCATCTGGTAAAATTACCGTCATCCCATTTGGCTTATTCATACTTGATGCCATCTTTGCTAAGAACTTATTGATAGAAATCCCAGCCGACGCGGTAAGGTTAGTGTCTTGGAATATCTCGGCTCGGATATGTCTTGCAACGGTTGAAGCGTAGGGCAGTCCCTGCTTATTTTCAGTGACATCTAGGTAAGCTTCATCCAGCGCAACTGGTTCAAAAGTATCAGTGTAGCCTCTAAAAATATCGTGGATTTGAACCGATATTGCTCGGTAAATATCAAATCTTGGTTCTGCAAATATCAAATTGGGGCATTTTGCAACGGCTAATTTTGATGGCATGGCTGAATGGATACCAAATTTTCTTGCTTCGTAACTAGCAGCTGCCACCACCCCACGTTGATTGGGTGAACCACCCACTACCAAAGGTTTGCCTCGGTATTTAGGATTGTCCCGTTGCTCTACTGATGCGTAAAAAGCATCCATATCAATGTGAATAATTTTTCTAATCTGGTTCGCCATTACGCGAAAATTGAAAATCCAATAAAAGAGTGTGATTGTACTAATATAGGACTTACGCATTGACAGAAAATGCAAAATATGGATGTGGGGAAAGCCATATCTATCGTAGGGGTTTAGTAGGGGTTTAGCAGTGCTAAACCCCTACATAAGATTTCATATTAGTAAAATAGATTTGGGTAGTTCGGGATGCCCATCTCACAAAAGTTTTAACCTTTAACCTTTAACCTTTAACCTGATTAAGATACTGCCACAGTATTTAAATCATCAGCAGTTAAATTTGAGTGGATGACTTCACCATCGCGAAACCAAACAATTCGTCTTGTTTGACGTGCTACTTCTGGTTCGTGAGTTACCATCACTACAGTAATTCCCGTATTATTAAGCTCGGTAAAAATATCTAATACTTCTTGAGTTGTGCGCGAATCAAGCGCTCCGGTAGGTTCGTCCGCTAGGATTACAACCGGACGATTAACAATAGCACGGGCGATCGCTACACGTTGTTGCTGTCCCCCCGATAGTTGATTGGGTTTATTATTTAAGCGGTTTCCCAAGCCGACTCGTTTTAAGGCTTCAATTCCCCGTTCTCGTCTTTCTGCATTAGCTACGTTAGCGTACAGCATAGGTAGCATAACGTTTTCGAGCGCTGTAAGTTGCTGTAACAAGTGGAATTGTTGAAAGACAAAACCTAACTTTTTATTACGAATATGTGCTAATTGTGTATCCTCCATTTGCGCCACATCCACATTATCTAAATAATACTTTCCTGATGTGGGACGGTCTAAACAGCCGATAATATTCATTGCTGTAGACTTACCAGAGCCACTCGGTCCCATAATCGAACAGTATTCACCTTCTTCTACAGTTAGATTCACATCCCACAGCGCTTTGACTTCAGTTTCCCCACTACCGTAAATTTTAAAAATATCTTCTAAACGAATTATTATATTAGCCATCTCAATTTTAGATTTTAGATTTTAGATTTTGGATTCAGGACTTACGCGATTGTCACAAGACTCGGATGGTGCCGTACACTCACCGTCTTATTACTAGGTTGATAATTAGTCTGTGTACTAACACCCTACAAAAAAATGTGCCAGTTGCGTAAGTCCTAGGATTAACAAAACAAAGTTGGGAGTGTAATATTTTAAGTTTTAGATTTTAACAACAGATGTATTTATTTAGGATTTTTCAAGAAATTAATAGTTAGAAATTAAAGGTTCAAATATCTCTAAATGCCCAATACACTATTATTAACTTTTAACTCTTAAC
>NZ_JAYGHM010000051.1:7417-8826 GCF_034931125.1 Rivularia sp. UHCC 0363
ATTTATGCGCTTCTCAAGGCAACAATTGGGTCAAGTTTAGCAGCGCGACGTGCGGGGACTACGCCGAAGAATAAACCGATCGCACCAGAAACTCCAACGGCGGAAAGTACCGCTGTAGTTGAAATTCCGGCTTCTAAGGGGCTAACAGCTGCGACTAAAAAAATGCCGCTCACGCCAACAACAGTACCAATTAAACCACCAGCGGCTGAAACAATTACTGCTTCAATCATGAACTGTAATAAAATATCTTGCTGAGTTGCACCAATTGCTTTTCGCAGTCCGATTTCCTGGGTACGTTCGGTAACGGAAACCAGCATAATATTCATAATGCCGATACCGCCGACAAATAAAGAAATACTCGCGATCGCAGCTAACATAATTGTTAAAGCCCCGGTTATTTGTCCGACTGTAGCTTGGGCATCTTTTTGAGAACGCACGGTAAAATCATCTTCACCAGTTGTTTTGTGTCGCAAACGCAATAAATTTCTCATTTGAAATTCGGCCGCGTCAACACTATCGCCATTAACTGCGGAAACTACAAGGTAATCTAACGCAATACCATAGGGAGAATTTTTTCCTACAAGTCGATTTGCAGAAGTTGTAATCGGTATTAATGCAGCTTCATCATAATTAGCACCACCCAATCCCGAACCTTTTCCTTCCAACATTCCAATAATTTGAAAGCTGGTATTTTTGATTCGTAATTGCTTTCCTAAAGGATTAACACTACCAAAAAGTTTTTCTGCTAAATCGGCACCCAATACAGCTACTTGATTACTGCGTTTGATATCTATTTCATTAAAAAAACGTCCTTTAGCAATTTCAAAATCTCGTACCAATGGAAAACCGGGAGTAGTACCAATGATATTGACATCAGTGTTTTTATTGCGATAAGTCACCACATATCTACGATTTAACTCCGGTGCAACTCCTGCTATTGTTGGGACTTGAGTTACAATAGCTTGAGCATCTTCTAGCACCAAGGTTTTGGGAATATCAAAGGTAATCCGTTGAGTTTCTTGATTCCCCGGAATTACAAATAGTACATTTGGTCCGAGAGATTCCAACTGTTTGTTAACAAACTTTTGTCCCCCTTCACCAATACCAATCATGGCAATTACCGAAGCATTACCGATAACAATGCCTAACATGGTAAGAGCGCTACGCAATTTATTTGATAGCAGGGTTGTACCTGCCATTTGTACGCTTTCTATAAAATTCATATTTTAAGGTTAAAGGTCAAAGGTCAAAGGTTAAAGGTTAAAGGTCAAAGGTCAAAGGTTAAAGGTTAAAGGTCAAAGGTCAAAGGTCAAAGGTTAAAGGTTAAAGGTTAAAGGTTAAAGGTCAAAGGTTAAAGGTCAAAGGTTAAAGGTTAAATATCTTATAACTTTTAACTCCTAATTCATAAC
>NZ_JAYGHM010000051.1:8902-63598 GCF_034931125.1 Rivularia sp. UHCC 0363
TCCTCACTCACTACTTTTTTCCAACTTTTTCTGGATTTTGTAATCAGTGGGAGGGCTGGTAAAAATGCGATCGCCAATCTGTAATCCTTCTAATACCTGAGTTTCGTTTCCTACTTGCGAGCCGATTGTGACTTGACTAAACTCTGCTTTGTTGTTTTTGTCAGGTACTAAAACACCCGTTTGACCTTTTTCCGTAACGATAGTGACCGTTGGTACCCATAAGGCTTTGACATCATCGCCCAAAAAAGTCAAGTTTACGTTTAAACCGGAAAGCAGTTCATCTTTACCTGTGTTAATTGCCACTCTGATTTGAAATAATGTTACACCTTGCTCGTTGACAGCTTCAGGAGCAATCAAACGCACCTCGCCTTTAAAAACTTGATCGGGATAAGCATCGGCAACAATATCTACTTGCTGTCCTACTTTGATTTTACTGATGTCGGCTTCGGGGACGTTTGCTAATACTTCTAATCCCCGCGCTAGGGCAACTACAGAGCTAGATGTGGCTGATGCGCTGCTAGAAGCGGAGGTAGTAGGCGTAACAAATGCACCAATATTTGCGAACTTTTGCGTGATAATACCTGAAAATGGAGCGCGGATAATTGTGTTATCTAAATTTACTTGCTCCGTTTGGAATTGTGCTTGCGCGGCTCTAACACCTGCTGCTGCTTGAGCAATTTCCTCGGGACGGGAACCACTTTCTAACAATTGCAGTTGAGCGCGGGCTTCTGCTACTGCTGCTTGGAGTCGAGCGATTTCTTCAGAACGACTACCGCTTTTTAACAAAGCTAATCTTTTTTGCGCTTCGAGTAAATTTGCTTGAGCGGTTTTGTCTTCGCTGACAAATTGGTCTAAATCGTCTTTTTTAATTGCTCCTTGGCTGTACAAGCTACGGTAACGTCTGACTCGTTCGTTAGTTAAATCAACTTTGGCTTTTGCTGCATCGACCTGTGCTTGGGAGGCGGCAATTTCCTGGGGACGATTTCCCGAAGTTGCTGCGGCTAGTTGTGCTTGGGCTTGTGCCAAACGGGCTTTAGCTTGGCTAATTTCTTGGGGACGAGAACCAGCTTTAGCTTGGTCTAATTTTGCTTGAGCTTGTGCTAAATTAGCGCGAGCTTGTAAAATTCTTGCCTGAATATCTGCACTATCCATTCTGGCGAGAATTTGCCCTTGTTTTACTGTATCGCCCTGTTCTACATACAATTGGGTGACGGTACCGGGATTTTTTGGACTTATGTTCACGTTTTGAACTGGCACAATCTTTCCGCTAGCATTCAAAAGTAACGTGACATTTTTTTCTTGTACAGGGACAGTAAGTTCTGTGATGTCTTGTTTGTTATTTGCTCGATTGACAAAAGTATAGGTAGTCGTTGCGCCCACAACTATAACCCCTGTTGCAAACAGAGCAATTAACCAACGAGGAAATCGTTTGACTTTACCGATTACGGGAATTTCTATGGGTGTAGCCATAACAACAGCAATAAAAAATGCATAGATTGTGTAAGGTAGAGTGGAACGTGCAATACGGAACTCATCGCAAACAGCGGAGTCGTACCGAAAAGAAATGTTTTGCTTAAAGGGTGTATACCAAATATCGGGCGATCTACCTTCGCGCAAGGCGTTTTGTATCAAATTAAAAAGTTAAAATCAGTTCTCTTGTATTTGTTTAACTTTTTTAATAGTAACCTTTTCAACTTGCATATGACTTTACCTTTTGGGGTGATTTTAGTCATGATTGATTAGCTTTAACATTAAGTAACTAAAATGTGGGATGCGGAACAAATGACTCCTATAGAAAGACAAATGACTGAAACATTTAGCTGTCATCAACAGCCCAGATGGTTTAAGCTATCTGAAAGATTCCTTAATTTGTGCCAAAAAGGCGGTAGTGTGCCTAAACGAGTTGGATTAATTTCATTTCTATTTTTCTGTAGCTTTTTGAGCGTATCTCCCAAAGTTAACGCCCAAGCATTATTACCTCATACCGTGCAGCTCGATGCCGCAAAATTAGAACAACAAGGGTTGGTTTTAGCGCAAGAAGCTGCACAACTTGCACAATTTCAGCAGTTCGATTTGGCAATGCCACGCGCACGACTGGCGACTCAACTTGCTCCCAAAAGTGATAAAGTATGGTTTCTTTTGGGGGGATTATATTTACAATCCAAAGAGCTCGATCAAGCCATTACTTCTTTACAAAAGTCACAAAGTCTTAATCCTAAAAATGCCGACACTTATTTTGCTTTAGGTTCGGCTTATTTTCAGCAGCAAAAATACCAACCTGCAATCGATCAATATCAGGCAGGTTTAAAGATAAAACCCAACGACTCAGAAGGGTTATTTGATTTGGGCAATGCTTACTATATGCTAGGTAAATTACCCCAAGCTATTATCGAGTACAAAAAATCTATTGTTAACAAGCAAGATTTTTGGCCTGCGGTTAACAATATCGGGTTAATTTTTTACGAACAAGGCGATGTTAGCAGTGCTATAAATCAATGGCAGCAGGCCATTACTAAAGCCAATAGTGCAAAACAGCCAGCCGCCGAACCTCAACTAGCATTAGCCGTTGCTTTATACACTAGAGGCGAAAAAAGCGATCGCCAAAAGGGTTTAGCAATGGGAGAAGCTGCACTCAAACTCGATGAGCGCTATGCTAATTTAGATTTTCTCAAGGAAAATCTTTGGGGCAATCGTTTACTATCTGATACTAAAAAATTCCTAGAATTACCTAGTATTCAAGCTGCATTGAGCGGACAACCCCCCTCACAACCTGCCGGACAATAGTTTTTTGGCTGGATAATATTGTTAGCGGGCTTAGTATTATTTTTATCTCAAACCCGCTGACTCGCTATTAATCTTTCTGATTACTATTGCTTAAAAGTACATCTAGCAGTACATATATATTATCAAGGGCAGCAGTAGCCCAGCCTAGTTGATGGGCAACTGTTACCTTCTGAGGGTTGTTTTTATCGATCGTTATTGTCTTTAGGTAGTAAGGCGATGATTTGTTCAACAAACTGTTGGTGATCGACCACAGGCTTGGAAATATAACCATCAGCACCACTCTGCCGCAAAAAGCTTTCGCGATCGCCTTCCATCGCGTGGGCTGTGACCAAAATGATCGGTAATGCTGCTGTTTGAGGGTCAGATTTTAGCATTTGTGTAATCTTGATCCCATCAACAGATTTACCTTGGTAAACACTTCTAGAAAGAGAAACATCCATTAAAATAATGTCTGCTTCTTTGGCTTGAGCAATTTTGATTACTTCGTCTACATTTTCAGTGTGTTTAACATCTAAACCTCCGCGTTTGGTTAAAATCTTGGAAAACACGCGAGCATTAACAAGATCGTCTTCGACAATCAAAACAGTTTTCATGAGGATCGATCGCACTTTTAGTAGGTGAAGGGGATAGACGATTGAAGATAGCACAATTTATACCGTGTCTACCTTCAAAAAATCAAATTGTATTCTTGTCAACAAGGATAATACTACCGAAGAAGCAAGACATAAATATCAAGATTTTACGATTAAGAGCATTTCATCCGTTATAAGTAAGGTTACTGCTCTTCCAAGTTACGGCAATATTCGTGTAGTTCAAGTTCAGGGAAAAAACTCATGGCAAAACAGTTAAACCTTCTCTCGACGGGACAGGTAATCACTACAGCCTTGCATACGGAAATGCAAAGGTCTTATCTCGAATATGCCATGAGTGTCATTGTGGGGCGGGCGCTACCGGATGTACGCGATGGCTTAAAGCCAGTGCATCGGCGGATTTTGTACGCAATGCACGAACTCGGCTTAACTCCTGATCGACCTTACCGAAAATGCGCTCGTGTAGTTGGGGACGTATTGGGTAAATATCACCCCCACGGAGACCAATCGGTTTATGATGCTTTAGTTAGATTGGTACAGACATTTTCTTGCCGCTATCCTTTGTTAGGGGGACACGGTAACTTTGGTAGCGTAGATAACGACCCACCGGCAGCGATGCGCTACACTGAAACGCGCCTTGCATCGATTAGCCATGAAGGAATGCTGGCTGAAATTGGCGAAGAAACGGTAGATTTTATCGGTAACTTTGATAATTCGCAGCAGGAACCAACAGTTTTACCCGCACAGTTACCGTTTTTATTGCTTAATGGTTGTGCCGGTATTGCCGTAGGAATGGCTACGAATATTCCACCACATAATTTGGGGGAAGTGGTAGATGGGTTGATTGCTTTGATTGACAACCCCGAACTGTCTGACGAAAAGTTATTTAAAATTATTCCTGGGCCTGACTTTCCCACTGGCGGAGAAATTGTCGGCAAAGATGGTATTCACGAAGCATACACCACTGGTAAAGGTGGGATTTTGTTGCGCGGAGTTGCCAATATTGAGGAAGTTCCCACAGGACGAGGAAACAAACTACGTACCGCGATTGTGGTGACAGAATTACCTTATCAAGTGAATAAGGCGGGTTGGATTGAAAAAGTTGCCGATTTAGTCAATCAAGGACGAATCAACGGCATTGCCGATATTCGCGATGAAAGCGATCGCGATGGAATGCGGGTTGTAATTGAGTTAAAGCGCGATGCTGTTCCCGCAGAGCTTTTGTATCATTTGTATCATCAGACGGCGCTGCAAACTACTTTTGGGGCAATTCTTTTAGGGATAATTGACGGACAACCCCGCCAATTAAGTTTGCGTCAACTATTACAAGAGTTTTTGGATTTTCGCGAGCAAACTCTTAATCGTCGCTACTCCCATGAATTAGGTAAAGCAGAAGGTAGGCTGCATATAGTATCCGGTTTGCTAGCAGCACTTTCTCAAGTAGATCGAGTCATCGAAATTTTGCGACAGGCTCCCGATGGTTCCACAGCCAAAGTTGGACTTGTAAGTACTTTGGGGTTGAGTGAGGTACAGGCAGATGAAATTTTGGCGATGCCGCTGCGACGACTCACTGGTATGGAGCAACAAAAATTACAGCAAGAGTTCGAGGAACTTGAAAAGAGAATTAGCACGTTACGTAACTTACTCGACGATAGAAAAGAATTACTTAAAAGTTTAAAAAAAGATTTGCGGAGTTTAAAACGCTCTTATAACGATGAGCGACGCAGCAAATTTATCGGAAAACCAGATAATAAAGAATTTGCTCGACAGAAAAACAAAAGTAGCGAAGATAAAAGTACCAAATCCAAAAGTCAAAGTTTACCAGTACAAGTACCTGTTGAAGATGTAATATTAGAATTTTCTCAACGCGGCTACGTGCGACGAATTAGTTCATCTTCAAAAAATACTGGAAAAACCAGCGGAATTCCAGATTACGATTTTATTGTTCAAGCTTCGGAAACTAATACTCAAAAAGACCTATTGGTTGTAACTAGCACCGGGAAAATGTACCCGTTACAAGTCGGAGATATTCCACCCACAACAGGTCGTGGAGCGCGGGGAACACCATTAATAACCTTATTAACATCAACGGCCCAGAGCCAAGCTGAATCTATTGTCAGTCGTTTTGTAATTCCAGAAACTAATGCGGATGTAATTCTTTTAACCAAACAAGGGCGTATTAAACGTTTGTCGGCAGAAGAATTGACTAATGTCAGCCGTCGTGGGGTCACTATTTTAAAGCTGAAGGATGATGACGAATTGTTGTTAACTCAGTTTGTCAAAAGTGGTGAGCGTTTAGTTTTAGCTAGTTCCGGTGGAAGAATACTGCATTTTGAAGTGAATGACGCACAGCTTCCTCATATGGGACGTACTGCGGTTGGTTTACAAGCGCTGCGTGTCGGTAAACAACATCAAATGGTTGGCTGTGTGACTTTGAGTAAAAATTCTAATTTATTGTTAGTCACTCAAGAAGGATATGCCAAGCAACTTAATATAAGTAAATTGAAATTAGCTCATCGCGGTGATTTAGGCGCTCAAGTCTTTAAATTTGCCGTTCCAACCGATAATCTTGCAGGTATTGCATTGGTTAAACCAGAAACTGAAATAGCCCTCGTCACTAGTAATCAAAGAGTGATACGTTTGAGTGGGGAAAGCGTACCTTTACTGACTAAAAATGATAAGGGTGAGAAGGTTATAGAACTCAACCGCGATGAAACAATTGTCACTGTTCATGAAGTTGCAATTGAAAATAATTCTTGACCAAAAATTATAGGGTAAGCCCTTAAATAACTAGTTCCCAGTCTCCGACTGGGAATTCGTGTATGTGAGGCTCTGCCTCAAATATATTAAGAGGCAGAGCCTCCAGCCAAGTGTTCCCAGTCGGAGACTGGGAACAAGAAAAATGTACCAAGCTTTCCCAGTCGGAGACTGGGAACAAGAAAACCTGCAACTAGCTTTCATCCCCGGATTAAAAATCACGGGGTTTTACGGAAACCGCCTTCGTACAACATTTTTCTGATAATTTTATTCGTTCAATTTATTATCACAATACATAGTTATAGTCAATGCATTGTGACAATTGTATCCAAAAATGTTGCAATTTTTAAGACACTTGCTATATTAAGTTACATAATGTAAAGAATAATTAGAAAATCAGTTTGGAGCAATAATTATGACAGACTCAACAAAAATACCTGTTGCAACAATTGAAGACCGTAATGCTTGGCGTTGGGGCTTTACTCCTCAAGCAGAAATTTGGAACGGTCGCTTAGCGATGATTGGGTTTGTGGCTGCTGCTTTAATTGAAATTTTTTCTGGTCAGGGCTTTTTGCATTTCTGGGGTATTTTGTAAATTTTAATTAGCGGGTTATCGAATTGAATTTAATCTATAAATAAATAAAGACCTAGGAGATATTGCTCCCAGGTCTTTTTATGATAGTTTGGCACTAATAATTTATGACAAACCACCGAATGTAAATAATCTACTAGCGAATATATTCTTTGAGAACACTATTCCGATTAGGGTGGCGCAACTTACGAAGTGCTTTTGCCTCAATTTGACGAATACGCTCGCGAGTTACGTTAAAAATTTGTCCAATTTCTTCAAGAGTTTTCATGCGACCATCATCTAAGCCGTAGCGCAGTCTAAGAACATCGCGTTCGCGGGGACTGAGACTATCTAAGACTTTTTCGAGGTCTTCACGTAATAAACTCTTAGAAACTTGGTCTTCTGGTGTTTCACCATCTGACTCAATAAAATCACCCAAGCGGGAATCTTCTTCTTTACCGATAGGAGTTTCTAAAGAAATTGGTAGCTGAGCAGATTTGGCAATAAATCTCAGCTTTTCAATAGTCATCTCCATGCGAGTGGCTATTTCTTCCTCAGTGGGTTTGCGTCCCATTTCTTGAGAAAGTAACTTGGTCGTTTTCTTAATGCGAGAGATAGTTTCGTAAAGGTGAACTGGTAGACGAATCGTCCGAGATTGATCGGCGATCGCCCGAGTTATAGCCTGACGAATCCACCATGTAGCGTAGGTAGAAAACTTATAGCCTTTTTCATGGTCGAACTTTTCAGCAGCGCGAATCAAACCGAGACTACCTTCCTGAATCAAATCTTGGAAAGATAATCCGCGATTCATGTATTTCTTAGCAATCGAAACTACAAGGCGCAGGTTAGATTGAACCATTTTATCTTTCGCCCTACGTCCGATATGAAGACGATAGCGGAATTGCGGCAAGGGTAGCTGTACGGCTTCTGCCCATTCTATGTCTCGTGGTTCACGTTCGAGCTGTTGTAAAAGTCTTTCACGCACTCTTTCTAGTTCGAGCAAATCGGCAATTTTACGTGCCAATTCAATTTCTTCATCTGCTCGTAGAAGGCGAATTCTACCAATTTCCTGCAAATACAGACGAATAGAATCTTCGGTGTAGTGCTTTTTCTTCGCTTGCGTCCGACGACGACCTTTGACAGCTTTGGCAGCTTTTGCTACGTCAGCTGACGCCGGTCCTGTAAATTCTTCCTCTTCGCCTTCATTAGTCAGTAAATCTTCTTCGTCTTCATCATCTTCGATTAAGAGTTCTAACTCCATCTCGGGCTGATTTATCACTCCTAGGCTAGGTTGATAAATATTTTCGAGTACGTTGTTAGCCTGGTTCATGCCGCGTTCCTCATGCTCCTTGCAGAATCAATTACTTCGGGTGGTGTCTTCCGTACTTAAAGCTGTTTTTTATGCAGCTTCAATTCTATAAATCAAAGGGCGATCGCCCACTTTTCGACAAAGAGCAGAATTTTTGGCATTGGTCACAGTTTCCTGTTTAAACTAATGCCCCCAGTCACAAAAATTAGACCGCAAGCTATTTATCCTTGAAGGGAAAAACTGCGTTGCGTAAGTAAAGTCCAATGGATTTGATGTGGGTCACTTCTGACATTGTGAAAAGTAAACACCATGATTATTGTCGTTACTTAAAACTTTCGATTCGTATGAAAGAAAAATTCAACTTTCCGGTTATCAATCAACTAGTACATATAAAGTACTATGTCTTGAGTAAGATTTTCCAGAAAGACTGTTCCGATTGTAGCCTGTTTCACAGAAATTGTACTATGCATCATGTGGTATCTATAAAGTAACAAACTAATTCATTGTCTGTTTTAGCAAAAACACATTGAAGACTGTAGGGATATTGTGTAATTTTTTGCCAAAGTGAATGAAATTACACCAATCTTCGATGGAATCAAACAACTCAGATACACTAGCTACCCACACTTACGTATAACCTAATTCACCTGTATTACCGACATTTGATAATTCCGGTCGATGATATGCAATTGTGGAGATTTCCTCTTCACCAACAAATAATTTTGGTGAAGATAACGTTTAGCAGGTTTACCGAGCGTCCAAGATTCTTTTGCCAAAAGACGAAACATTTATTACAAATACTTTGTGACCTCTATATCGAAACAGCTTTCGGTAAAACAAAATCTTACTTCAAGCGACTTTTACCTTTGAGCGGACATTTATTGGTCTAAATTACAGATAAACTGGCATAGACTCTTTGTAGCTTGCTAATCGGGTTGATTAAGCCGATTCATTTATAACTACACCTTAGCGCACCATTCAAATTTCAGCCTTAAGAAAGTTGACAAAATTTGTGAGGTTGATACATAGATATTCTAATCAATCATGATTCGAGTTTGACATTCAAATTTATCAAAATTAAATAAATCAACACCCTTATTGCATAGAATAAATGCAAAATTTGTAACTCAGCAACTTCTAGCAGATCGCAGTATACTTTACAATTTAGTTTTTATAATTCCCTGAGAACTAATTTTACTTCTATAGGAATTTTAACTCAGTAATATATACTCAAAATCTAGCAAGAAGCGAAACAGTTAAAAAAACTATAAAGCCGCTATGCTGGATATTCTGTTCATCTTTCACCTTACGTCTTCCGGAAGATTGACAAATTTACTTTTTGCAATTCTTACACGTCATACTTCACAAAATATGTTGTGTCATTATAATCACCAGGTGAATAAAAGTACATATAGTAATTTTATTGAGTTAAAAGTATAAAATATTAACTTGACTATCGCCGTAATTGTGATATTAACTAATGGTCTGTAATCGGGAATAGGGATACGCAATATTAATAAATTACTGAGATTGCGGGCATCAAAAAAGCAATCGGTAGTTAAAAGCTGCTTACCGATCGCTAATTACAATAAATAATTTTGAATTTGAAACGAAGTAGATTTAAATATCCAAATCCATTAAGGCAAGTTTAGAACTGTGAGTTTCGATAAATTCGCGACGAGGTGCAACGCGATCGCCCATTAAAATGGTGAAAATCCGGTCGGCTTCTGCTGCATCTTCAATTTCCACTCGTTTTAAGGTGCGGGTTTCAGGATTCATAGTGGTATCCCAAAGTTGAGTTGCCATCATTTCACCAAGACCTTTAAATCTTTGGATGGTATAGTTAGCGTTTTGGGGAAACTCATTGGTAACTAAGTTTTGCAATTCGCGATCGCTATAGCAATAGTAGTGATTTCGTCCCCGTTCTACTTTATATAAAGGTGGACAAGCGATGTAAATGAAACCTTCTTGAACCAAAGCTTTTTGATATCTATAGAAGAAAGTCAATAATAAAGTCCGGATGTGCGCTCCATCAACGTCAGCATCAGTCATGATGATGATGCGGTGATATCGAAGCTGTTTTGAATCAAATTCTTCACCTTTCACACCCAAACCTAACGCGGTGATTAGAGATTGAATTTCATTATTTTTATAGATTTTGCTGTCATCGGTTTTCTCAATGTTGAGAATTTTACCGCGTAAAGGCAGAATCGCTTGGAAACGTCTGTCTCTTCCTTGTTTTGCACTGTTATGTACGAATACACCACTTGCCAATGCAAAGTTGTGGGTATGAGGAACTTCGATATCGTAAACGTCTACAGGTTCTTCTAAACGTTCAATCTTGACTATACGATGATTGTAATTAGCAACGGCAACGCATGCTTTATTAGCATCGCTTTCAAAATAGCGTTGGCAGAAATTGTCAAAGCGCAACAAAGACTTATCTTTTGTTTTCAATCGAAATTCTTGATAAGCATTTAAGTCAAGAGTACCTTGTTCAACTTCGATTTGCTTGAGAGCCGCAATCGTTTTACGATAGTAAGTTTGATTGAGTGCTGCTAGACGTTTAGCGCGAAATTCAGGTGTCCATTGTTCTTGCGTTTTTTGTCGTCGCCATTCTAACAATGCTTCATTATTCCATTGTTGTTTAGCAATTTGCGAATTTCTCAAACGCGCTTGAGGATTATCAGCAAAATAATTGGTAACTTTTTGAGATTGAGTTAAACAATTTGCTTGATCGCTCCAATATTCTTGCTGAGCTAATTTAAGTTGTTCGCGATTGGAAATGCGATAATCTTCGTTACTCTTGTAAAAATCATGCCACTTACTTACCATGTAAGCTTTATAATTTTCATCTTCCCACTGTACCTTGGCTTGTTGTGAAAGAATTTGCCGAGTTTGAGGTTGCTGCATCCGTTCGCTCATCTTGGCGCGGAATTCTTTGCTTTGACGAGTTGCACGGCATTTATCAATCGTATCTTGACGATGTAAGGTTTTTTCAATGTGAGAGCGGTGTAGCGCTAAATGTTTTTGAGCGCTCAAGCGCTGAATGTTTGTAGGATTATTATTTAGCTTGTTGAAATCGATATGGTGACAATGTTCGCCATCTGCCAATTGATAAACATCATTCCAACGATTATGCCAATCCGCTAAAACATGAGTAAACAACCAAGAATCGGAACGAGGATTCCAAACCATCTCGTAACCATTAATGGTAATTCTTGGTTCACTTGAATCAGATAATTTACGATATAACGGCATTAAAGAATCATCGGGTGTTAATGATGCGGCTTGCTTGTAAGTGCGATCGCGCAACATAAAACGATGATCTGGGGTGCAAATAATTATTTCCCCATTATCTAATGTCACCTTAATAACTTCAGCATTTGCTTTAGTTATGCGGGGATTGATAATATGTTCAATGCCTATCGTGCCATCATCACGAATGGTATAGCAAAAATGCTCTTTACCTATCGCTTGTTCGGCAACAATATCTTTAAAAGAAAGCGAACGTCCGTCAGCTAATGCTACAAGTGTATCGCCATCAAAACATCCCCCCGCAGAATCTCCTTCCACAAGATAGATTTCCGATTCAGCCGGGTCGCGAGTAGAACAATCTGCTAACTTACCGGGTAATGGTGAAGATTCTAGCACCGATTTACGGCGTACCAATTCCCGCGCATGACGTGCAGCTTCTGCGGCTTTAAATGCTTGAATTGCCTTGTCTAAAATGGTATCGACAACTTGAGGATGAAATTCTAAATACTCATTGAGTGCTTCACCCACAAAAGAATCAACGATTCCTCGAACTTCGGTGTTACCCAATTTTGTCTTAGTTTGACCTTCAAACTCCGGTTCGGGTACTTTTACCGAAATTACTGCCGTTAAACCTTCCCTAACGTGTTCACCGCTAAGGTTAGACTCGTTCTCTTTAATCTTATTACGTTTGCGAGCAACGCTATTCAAAGTACGAGTCAGAACTGCCTTTAAACCTTCAAGGTGGGTACCACCATCAACGGTACGAATATTGTTGGCAAAACCCAGCAAACTATCGGAGTAAGCATCAACACACCACTGCAAGGCTACTTCTACCTGTACATTATTGCGCTCGCCTTGGACGTAAATTATTTCTTCATGTAGCGATTGCTTGTCAGCGTTCATATAAGCTACATATTCTTTAATTCCGCCCTTATACTCATAAATTTCAATATGAGGTTCACCGTTTTTGAGCAACTCTAAACGGTTATCTGTAAACGTAATTCTGACACCCGCATTCAGATAGCCTAACTCTCGCAAACGACTGGCTAGAGTATCGTAGTCAAACTCCGTAACAGTAGTAAAAATTTGTGCATCTGGCTTGAAGCTAACGCGGGTTCCAGTGCGATTTTCTTTACTTGGAACAGATGTTAATTCATTCACCGCAGCACCGCGTTCGTAGCGTTGGGTGTGAACTTGATTATCCCGCCAAATAGTCACTTCCAGCCATTCTGAAAGGGCGTTTACTACGGAAACACCTACACCGTGCAATCCTCCAGAAACCTTGTAACCGCCGCTACCAAACTTACCTCCGGCGTGCAATACAGTTAATACGGTTTCCAGAGCCGATTTTCCGGTTTTGGAATGTACATCGGTAGGAATACCCCGACCATCATCTGTTACAGTACAAGAACCATCGGCGTTGAGTTCCACTTCTATATGGGTGCAGTAACCCGCCAAAGCTTCATCAACAGAATTATCTACCACCTCATAAACTAAGTGGTGCAGTCCTCTCGGACCAGTAGTACCAATGTACATTCCCGGTCGTTTACGAACTGGTTCGAGACCTTCGAGAACTTGAATCTGCTCGGCATTGTAACTGCTCGTCATGGAAATCTCCTGATTTTTGGGGCTTGAAGTCGCCTAAAAAAGCATAAAACTCAAAAACACTCCCAGATTCTAGCACAAAAGCCTTACAGGCGACCCTAGAGCTATTAGAAGTGAAATTTATCGGAGGGGTTGTACCGGGTTGAGATAATCGGTTTAAAACTAAAATTTCATTCTTTCGACTTGAATGTAAGTACGTTAAATGACTGTAAATAGCGATAAAGAAGGGTTTTGAGTCTAAATAAAGGCGATTATAAAAAAGTAGCAGAGACAGAATTATAAATAAAAAGTTCTTAAAAGTTAAAAATTATTTCTTTTGATTTTGACCAAACGATTTTATATTGAAATTATTTACCATAAAATCGCTAATTAATTTTAAACTTCTTAAAATACAGGGTTAGCAGTTGATTCCTAATAAATCACAGATCAACCGATGAGATTAATTGTAATTTGCGGTGCGACAGCAACAGGTAAATCTGGATTAGCTTTGGCTTTAGCTCAGCGCTATGGTTCAATAATTATCAGTGCCGATTCTCGACAAGTTTACCGAGAATTCAACATTGGTACAGCTAAGCCAACAATTGCCGAACAAAAATTAGTCCCACATTATTTAATTGATATATGCAATCCAAAAGACACAATGACGGTTGCTGACTATCAACAGCAAGCACAGAGGATTTTAGGTCAAAGGTTAGAGGTTAAAGGTCAAAGGTTAGAAGTTGTTCCCCTTGTCCCCCCCTTCTCCTTACGGAGACGCTTCGCGAACGGGTTCACCACTTCTCTCAACGGAGGGAGACGACCCACGAGAGTGGGTTCACCATCTCCTTGCCCCCCCATCCCCCAATCTCCCAATCCCCCCATCTTCCTAGTAGGTGGTACTGGATTGTATATTAAATCAATCGTGCGTGGAATGAAAATTCCTAGAGTTGCACCCCAAACAGAATTGCGATCGCAACTTCTTAGTATGGGTCAAATGCAACTCTACGCTATGTTACAACAAGTTGACTCTGTTGCAACGCAAAAAATTCATCCTCACGATTCGGTACGGACTTTGAGGGCTTTAGAGGTATTTTATATTACTGGTTGTCCCATTTCAGAATTACAGGGAGAAAATCCCCCAGATTATCCAATTCTGCAAATTGGTTTGGATTGTGATGTCACTCATCTGACAAATCGGATTGCACGGCGAACGGAAAGTATGGTAAAAGATGGTTTTGTTGAGGAAGTGGAATATCTTTCTCAGAAGTATGGGATGGATTTACCTCTACTTAATACTTTGGGATATCAAGAAATCAAACAATATTTAGCTGGAGACATTTCTTTGGATGAAGCAAAGCAATTAACAGTTTTACATACACGTCAATTTGCCAAACGTCAGCGCACTTGGTTTAGAAAAGATGCTCAAATTGAATGGTTTGATACTGAATCTCCAGATTTGTTAGATCAAGTTTGGTTGCGAATTCAAAAATTTATCACTGATGACAATCTAAATAATTTGACCCCAGTAAAATCCTAATTATATTTTTATATATTGCTTGAATGACAATCAAAAGTAATGAACTACAAAACTAATAACGTATTATTGTTTATTTCTATCGCTTTCAATATTTTATTTATGCTAATTGTTGTGTTGTTTATTCTCCGCAAAGGGGGAGTTTTTTATATTAAAAGTAAAATTTCAGATATTGTTAAAAAATCAGTTAAAAACGATTTGAATATAAATGCTTATTATAAACACAAAAAGAGTCAATTTGAAATACTGCCCTTATCAAATGATTCTATTATCTTTTTAGGAGATAGTTTAACCGATGAAGGTGAATGGGTAGAATTATTAGGAAATTGTCATATTAAAAACCGGGGAATTTCTGGGGATACGACGGGTCGAATATTAAATCGTCTAGATGCAATTATTCAGACAAAACCAAAACAAGTTTTCTTAATGGTAGGAATTAATGATTTTGTCAATGAAAAGAAATCTATTGAAGAAGTATTAAACAAATATAAAATAATTTTAGAAAAGCTACAAAGTCAAACTTCACAGACAGAAGTATTTATTCAAAGTGTTTTACCAGTAAATAATAATTTAACTGCTTTCCAGCAAAATAACGATACCGTAATTAAATTCAACTTGAAATTACAAGAACTAACAAAACAATTTAATTATCAATATATAGATATCTTTTCTCCTTTAGCAGATTCTGATAATCAATTAGATGCTAGATATACCACAGATGGATTACATTTGAATGGCAAAGCTTATTTGATTTGGAAAGAAGCTGTTTCCCAGTATGTTGCAGTAAATTAATGTAGACTACAAATTATCTGGATTAATACCCATTTCTCGCAATTTTTCAGCTAAAAGTTCTGCACGAGAAAGCGCTTGCTCTTTTTGCTGTTTTTGATCATCGGCTTGTTGTTCGGCAGTTTTAGCGCGTTGTTCGGCAGTTTGAGCGCGTTCGTCTCCCGTTGGTAAAACTGTACCATCTTGGTAGCACCAACGCAGCCAAGTATCTTGTCTTCCTTCAAATTCTCCTTCCCACAAAGTTAAACCCAATCCGACTTGCTCTAACCATGTTTCGTTCGTTTCTTGATAGCGTCTTCCCACAAGTTGATATACGCGAAGCTGTTTTTGTCCTAATCGCTGAGCCGGGTCATATACTATATAGTAACTTGCTCGCATCTGTTCGTAAGTTTTCAGCTTTTCTCCTAATTCATCACCGATTTTATTCGAGACAATTTCAATTACAACTTCTGGAGATTTACCAAATTCCCAAACCATATAACAACGGTTTTGCTTTTCCCACCAATTTTCTGGTACTTGAATATCGAAACTGAGGAAGACATCGGGTACTATGGGAGGTTGTTTGTAAATATGGTAAATACCGACATTTGCTGATGCTAAGAAAGTTTGATTTTGTAAAGAACTGTAAAGAGAACTGACTAAAAGTCGTTGGTGTTTTTCAGATGCAAAGTTATCCACAGGAGTATCGTCTTCGGTAACTAGTTGATTCGCGTCCGGGATATAGAAGTTATCCTCAGATACTAAAATTTGTTCAACCATAAAATTATCCACCGATTTCGTGTGTTTTTTCTAGTTTAATAAATTTTTCGTCAGCTTACTTAACTTACCTTCATCGCAGCATCAACCCCATCACGAATTAACCTTCCGTCTTCCATATAAATAATTCTGTCGCCAATATCTAAAATCCGGTTATCATGAGTAACGAGCAAAATTGTACAACCTTGTTCTTTAGCTAATTTGTACATAATTTCCATTACATCCCGTCCCGATTTCTTATCAAGTGCAGCAGTTGGTTCGTCAGCTAAAACTATTTTAGGGTGACTTGCTAAAGCACGAGCGATTGCAACTCTTTGTCTTTGTCCTCCCGATAGTTTTTCTGGGTAATAATCGACTCGATTTCCTAAACCAACTTGTTCCAAAATTGCTGTAGCTTTAGCATCGATGTCTTGCTCTAAAAATTTGTCGTGCAGTTCTAAAGACATTTTTACATTTTGTTTAGCGGTTAAGAAACTCATCAGATTATGTGCTTGAAAAATATAGCCAATATTTTGACGAATTTTTGTTAATTGCTGTTTGCTAGCTCCACAAATTTCTTGTTCTAATATTTTTAAACTACCTGCTTGAGCGGAACGTAAACCACCCATTAAAGTTAGTAAAGTGGTTTTTCCTGAGCCAGATGGACCAGTTAAAATGACGATTTCACCTTTGCTAATATTTAAATTAATATCGAATAATACCTGTTTGCGAAGATTTTTTTCGCCGAAATAATGATTGAGATTTTTTACAGAGATAACTGGTTGTGATGACATGACTTTTTATGGTATTTAAGTATTATTCTCCTAATTTATTGCCTCTGTGTCCTCTGCGTCTCTGCGGTTCGTAGAAACGGATTTTTTAATAAACATTTCTACAATAATATATAAAAAAATCACCGATACCCAGGAAATATCCCATAATGATGGAATAAGCAATGCAACAATAATCGTTATTAGAGCAACTGTTGGCTCTATTAATGAAGTTATTCTGATATATTGAATAGCTGTATCATCTAAATTTATATCTACTAATTTATGCTTATATGTTGCATAAGTCCAATTTAAAAAAGAAAATAATCCTATTAAAAAGATATTAATACTATAGCAAATTTGCACTACTGAACTTTGAGGAAAATTCATGATTAAAACGTTAGAATAAGGAACTATAAATAAGCACATCAGATATATCAGATAAAGCCAAAGATGTACCTCATTAGTTCTTTGATAATAACTAAACTGTTTTACATGGTCTATCCAGTAAAAAGCTAATATCGCAAATGTAATCAAGTAATTGCCTAAAGGTTCTAGTTGTGATAATAAGAATTCGTTGATTTCGCTATTGTTTATTGATGTCGCGAATTTGGGAAAGTCAAATCCAAAAATAGTCAACGCCATTGCTAAAGCGAAAATGGTATCGGATAATCTACTAAGGTGGTGAATCATGTTTTTTCAATTGGGGTTTTTGTTGTTAGTCATTGGATTATTTAATTGATTTATATTACTTCTATCTCCCTAAAAATATAACGATTTTAAAACCGCAGAGACGCAGAGAGCGCAGAGGGAAGAGATAGAAAGATTTTTATTAAATCTAAAACACATCAGCAGGGTCAGCACTTTGAAGTTTTTGCATTGCGACTAAACCCGAAAAACTACACATAATAATAGTTAAAGTTAGTACAAAAACTGCACGGTCAATTTTCATTGCAATGGGTAATAAAGTCGCAGCAAAAGTAATTTGATATAATCCCATTGAAAGTAACATACCTGGTAAAAACCCTAAAACCGACATTATTAAAGCTTCCTGCATCAGCATCACCATTAAATAGCTGTCACCATATCCCATTGCTTTGAGCGTCGCGTATTCTGGGAGGTGTTCGGATACGTCGGAATAGAGAATTTGATAGACAATGACTATACCGACGATAAACCCTACTACTACTCCGATACCGAAGATGAATCCAATACCTCCACTTTCCCAATAATCTTTTTCTGTTTGAGCAAATTCTTGAGGTGTCAGCACTCTCACATCGTTGGGTAAATTCGCTTGAAGTTGTGACTGTATTTTTTTGACATTTGCATCTGGATTCAGCTTAATTAAACCGACTTCAATTTGACTTGCTTGACGGTCTGGGAACAGTTTTAAAAAAGTAGAATCGCTGGTAATAATATTTCCATCTGCACCAAAAGATGCACCCATTTGAAATAAACCAGCCGCTTGAATATTTTGCTTGTTAACTAAGCTTTCTACGCTTCCTTTTTGTTTAATTAAATCTGGAATCTGACCGTATTCTGGACGAGATGCGCGGTCAAAAATCACTTGATTTAATTGCTTTAATTTATCAAGATTTTCATTGACTTCCGCAAAATCAAAAGGTGGATTCATTGGGTCAATTCCCCATACCAAAATTGCGCGGTCAATGCGAGTTTCTGGATTGCGCCATTCGGCAGAATTTACATATAAATGACTTACAGATTGTACGCCTTCATATGCTAAAGTTTGCTGCAATCTTTCTCTAGGAAAGCTTTTTACTGAAATTAAAGTTTGGAATTGCGGATTAATCAAAACTAAGTCAGCTTGTAATGTTTGATGAGGTTTTGTCGCACTATCAAATAGTGCATCTAATAACCCCAACTGCACAAACATCAACATATCAGCAAAGGCAATTCCTGCTAACGCAATTGCAAGCCGTGTTTTCTCTTTTTTCAATTGTAGCCAAGCTAAAGGGGTGCGTCGAAATAATTTACGTAACATGATTAAGATTAGTCTTTTTTAGTAGTTGTCTTGTTCCCAGACACAGCATGGGAACGAAATAATGAGATATTAATTATTTGGTTCTCGCTTCATCGTCCAAAATTTCACTGGTTTTTCTTCTGTCCTCAAAATTTTAAATCCATGCTTTTGATAAAAACTAACGGCTCTTTCTGTTGATGTTTCTAAATAGCAGGATAAACCTTCTTCATCTGCGGATTTTAGAATTGGTTGAATTAATAAACGACCAATTCCTTGTCCTTGGTAAGCTTCCGATACTCCTAACGCAAATAAATACCAGTGTCGTTGATGCATATCCTGTGCGTGATACTTATCAAATAATGTAAATAGAGATAAAAAATTTTTTAATCCTGCAAAACCAAGCAGAAATGGAATTTTATAGAATCCGGCTCGGAGTATTTGTAAAAAATTTAATGGATACTCGGACGGGGGTATCCAAGCTGCGACACCTTTATTTTCTGGAGTCGTATATATATGATTGTAAGGTTGAGCATAGCGCAAAGTCGCTGACCACAAATTACGTGATATTTCATCTTTTTTACTATTTGTGTGAGATAGGATATATCCAGTAATTGGGTCTTTTCTAAATGCAGCAACAAGAGTTTCAGTTGCTTCATAGATTCGTGTTTTGTCTAGATGGATGATTTTAGAAGTCATGGTATTTTCGATTTTGGATTAACAACAAAATACTTATATCAAACATTCGTTATAAATAAAACAGTAAAAATCATAATTTAATCTCCGTTTGAACTTGTAAGTTGGTTAATCCAGTTACCCGCTCACTATCTTCTGAGTTAAGGCGAATTTTCACATCAACCACTCGTCGATCTAAATTTTCTCCCGCTTGGTTGCTGAAGACGTTTTGTCTGTTAATTTGTAATCCAATTTGAGCAACTTCTCCCCATAATTTTCCGGAAAAAGCTTGTCCGGTAATTGCAGCTTTTTGTCCTAACTTAACTTTCTTGATGTCGGTTTGATATACTTCTGCTACTACCATCATTTGTTGAGTTTTTCCTAGTTCAGCAATACCTTCATCAGCCATTTTTTCTCCTTCTCGGGTATGAATTTTAAGAATTTGTCCGGCTATCGGTGCGCGGATGTAAGCTTGTTCTAAGTTGGTTTGGGCTTGTTTTAAAGCAGCTTTAGCGTTATCTACTTCGGTTTGTGATGCTCGAACATCTACCGGACGAATTTCAGCAATTTGATTTAAAGTTGCTTCAGCTTCTTTAATTTGTTCCTTTCCTGATGATTGAATGCGGTTGAAATTTGCTTGTGCTTCTGCAACTTCTTGCTGTCGAGATGACTGAATACGGTTGAGATTTGCTTGTGCTTCGTTAATTTGCTGCTGTACCGTTTGTAAATTTAAGCGCTTATTATCTCGAAACGATGTAGAAATTGCACCTGCACCGAAAAGTTTTTCATAGCGTTGATATTCCGTATTCGCATTATTAACCTCTGCTTGTAATCTGGCAATATTTGCTTTTTGGGCTGCAATTTCCGTGCTTCTTTCTGCTTTTAAACGCGCAATAGTTGCAAGTTGCGCTTCGATTTGCGTAGTGTTTTCTACTTTTAATCTTGCAATAGTTGCTGCTTGTGCTTCAATTTCTCCAGTTTTTGCCCCTGCTTTTACCTGAGCTAATTTAGCTTGTGCCATTCTTACTTGCTCTTTTGCTTGTAATACCGCATCTTGCAATCGTTTTTGAGAATCTAAAATGGCGATCGCATCTCCCGTTTTTACTCCGTCACCTTCTTTAACTAATAGTTTGGCAACGCGATCGCCATCTAAATTTAAAGGAGCAGATAAATTAATTACTTCTCCTTGAGGTTCCAATCTTCCCAAAGCGGTGACTTTTTTAACCGCAGGTGGTGCTTGGACTACAGGTGTCTCAGATGAATTCAGCAAGCCAGTTTGGGAGATTCCATAAATTGCAATTCCTGCTGTCAACAAAGTAGCCGCTGCTACCACACCGATTAATTTATTAGAAGGTTTTGAAAGTATTTGCATAATTTTACTTATTCCCCATTACCAATTACCAATTAGCTAAATAGCCACTCACCATTTGCACTAATAATTCTCCTTGTTCTTCATAAGAAATCATTTCACCTTCAAACATTCGCACGCAAATCAAACCGTTTAAAAAGTTAATTACGAAATCAGCTATTGCTTTATCTTCAATTTCTAAATACTTTAATAATTCCTGTCTCGATTTCTGAGCTACTCGCTTTAAAATTTCGTTATTTAATATTTCGCTTTTTCCTTGATGTTGATAAAAGTCGCTCCACAGTAAAAATTGACTGATAAAATATTCTTCGTTCTTTTGAGTAAAGTTTACCAAAGCTCTGATTCGCTCAGGTACAGTTTTGATATCTCCTGCTTCAGCTAAAAAATTTATAATGTCTTGCTGAAATTGCTCTTCTACTAACTGTAAAAAGATAGCTTCTTTATTAGGAAAGTAGTGATACAGCGTTCCCGTTGAAACACCCAATTCTTTGGCAATTTCACGCATGGTGACGGAAGCATAACCTTTCTGAGCAAATAAATCGAAGCTCTTCCATAGCAGTTCTTTCCTGTACTTTTCACGATCTACAATCTTCGGCATTCAGTCACTTGTATTTTTTATATCGAATGTTAGTTATATATTAAAACAAGGGTGTGCTTTATGGCAATAGTTATTTGTTGCAGGTTAGGGAGACGTAGCAGGGAGACTACATTATTGTGTCTGGATTGATGCCCATTTCTCGGAGTTTTTCGGCTAGTTGTGTGGCGCGTTGTTCGGCGCTAGAAGCACGTTGTTCTGCGTTAGAAGTCCGTTGTTCGGCAATTTGAGCGCGTTCGTCTCCTGTCGGTAAAACGGTACCATCTTGGTAACACCAACGTAACCAAACATCTTGTCTGGCTTCAAATTCACCTGACCACAAAGTTAAACCCAATCCGACTTGTTCTAACCAAGTTTCTGAAGTTTGGTAATAGCGCATTCCTCGTAATTCGTAGATACGCAGGGTTTCTTCACTAAGTTGGTTGGTTGGGTCGTATACGATATAGTAACTGGCTCGCATATGTTCGTATATTCTTAGTTTTTCTCCCAATTCGTCACCAACTTTGTTAGAAACAATTTCAATTGCAACTTCAGGAGGTTTACCAAATCGCCAAACCATGTAGCAACGGTTGTGTTTTTCCCACCAGTTTTGTGGAACTTGAACGTTTAAGCTCAAAAAGACATCGGGTACTATAGCTGGCTTTAAATCTGTGTAGTAAACACCTACATTAGATTCTGCGAGAAAAATTTGGTTTTGTAAAGAACTGTAAAGAGAACCGACTAAAAGCCGTTGTTGTTTAGCAGATGCAAAATTATCCACAGGTGTATCATCTTCAGTAATTAACTTATCGGCATCTGGGATATAGAAGCCATTATCAGTGTCAATTAAAGTTTGCTTGACCATAATAGATTATCTACTAATTTGGGTTTATATATCTACTTTAAACGATTGGTATGTATTTGATGGAAGAGCGATCAGGTACGTTAGGTATAAAATACCTTTTGGTTAAAAAACATACTTTACTCCTAACGCACTGTTAAAATTTTCTACCTTGATAAAGATAGTAATTTTTTAGAATATTGAGCTAACCTAATTGTATTTGCTCTTAAATTCTTCCGCACAATTTTACAATCAGTATTCGTTCTTTTTTGCGCTCCTAATAAGGAAGTTTTATAATCCAAGTCTCCCCTGAGAAAATCATAAAGTTTGAACTGGTTTTCGATGGCTTTTTTGATGCTGTATGCCATCATCACTCTCCCTGGCGATAATTTAGAATATTCGGGATTGAAACCAGTTACTTGCCCATAAATAACGCCTTTATCTGTCTCTACATATATGCCAGTAGCAGCGACTGGGGTTTCTTTGTCCCACAATATATCTATCCACAAAGAGTTATTTTTTGCACATCGACGAAAAACATTACGATACGTATTTAAAACTAACTCAGACTGTTGTCCCCATTTAATTTGCCAAAGATCTAATAAAATTGTTATTTGATTTTCAAGATTATCTGCTTGAATATTGCTGAATCTGAAATCACTATTTTGCTCTATCTTGCGTAATGAATTGCGTAAATTCTTGCGAGGTTTCCTGCTAATAAAGTTTTGTAAATACTTCTCCCATTCATCAGGTAAGGGAATGTAAGGACAAGTTGTACCTGGCTCAATTATTACTTCAAAGTCACTTTCAGAAAAATGTTTTACAAAAATATCTAATCTAGGGTCTTGGACATCTTTGAAGTGAAAAATGTCCCACTGCAATTCGCGATCTATGTAAAATGCAAATTTTTTAATTGCATCTTCTTCATATTCAGGTAAACAGAGGAAGCCTGTATAATCTGCGACGGGATGAGCGCAAGTTTGCAATGACCTATAAACATTAAGAGTAATCCATTGGAAAGAACGTATTGCTAATGGGAAAAAAGCAACATAAGGGGAATTAGGTGTAGATCTGATTGCTAAGATTAGCCATTCGTTAGGAACAAACTCTAACCATCCGCGTAGCCAAGACCATGATAAGAATATTTGAGTATGAGCATCAGCCGCATAGACATTATTCCAATCGGCTTCTAATTTATCGAACTGATCGATGCTGTCAATTATTTCTATTTTCATTTGAATTAACCAAGGTATTTAAAATTGAGGAAAGTAAAATATATCGCCTCAGATATGTTTGTCAGAGACTATATAAAAAGGATGCAAATAATCGTCAGCATTAAATACCAGCATTTATTTATGAAATAAATGATGAAATCCTTAACTAAGAATATTATTGCGTTTTCAATACTATATGCTTTGAGTCCCGACGAAACATACTTTAAATAAAGTTTAAAGTAGTGTCGGAATTTTATTCAAATTTTCAACAACATAAGTTGTAAAGATGATATCCCATTTTTGCTACATTAAGCTCAAGAAAAGTTCTGCTTATTTATTGCAAAAAAAGAATATTAAATTGTCTGTTTTACTCTCATCAAATATATTTAGCGATATTTAATTCAATAGTATCTATGACAAAAAATAAAATTTATAGGCTATTTGTAAGCTATTTGTAAGCTATTTTTTCTATTGATTATTATTTTGTATTTAAATAAAAATCATTTGATATATACAATATTTATTTTTGTCATTTAAATGTAAAGCTAGATTTTTTTAGTAAAAGCGATCGCTAATTAATCGATCTGCAAGGCTACACATAAAAAAATATAATGTTATGGATTTGTATTTATTTATACTTAAATCAGATTAAATAAAAGTACTATTACTTTTTCTGAGTAAAATCAACTTTCAAAAACTAGGAACTTACAATAGTAGTAAGACTGGTAAATACAACCACTGCATTCCACACCGGACGATAAAATATGCTTACCCAAGAAAAAGCCCAAAAACTCAACTGGAAACCTATAATTAAGGAATTTGAAGCAGTTTTAGGTAAAAAAGGCGTAGTAAAGCGTCGTGAGGAACTGATTACTTATGAATGCGATGGTTTAGCTAGCTATCGTCAGCGTCCGGATTTAGCGGTTTTTCCTAAAACTACAGAACAAGTTGCTCAAGTAGTGAAGATATGCAATAAATACTCGGTTCCTTTTCTTGCACGGGGTTCGGGTACTGGTTTATCTGGCGGTGCTTTACCTACCGTTGGTTCTGTGTTAATCGTAACTTCTTTAATGCGGCAGATACTCAATGTCGATTTAGACAATCAGCGCGTAGTGGTTCAGCCTGGAGTAATTAACAATTGGGTGACGCAAACGGTTAGCGGTGCCGGTTTTTACTACGCTCCCGACCCTTCTAGTCAAATTATTTGTTCTATCGGCGGTAATGTGGCGGAAAACTCCGGTGGAGTGCATTGTTTAAAGTACGGTGTAACTACTAACCACGTTTTAGGGTTAAAAGTTGTCACTGCTAATGGTGATATCGTTGATTTAGGTGGACAAGTGCCAGAAATGCCCGGTTACGATTTGACAGGTATATTTGTCGGTTCGGAAGGTACGTTGGGTATAGCTACAGAAATAACTTTACGAATTCTCAAAACTGCGGAATCGATTTGCGTTTTGTTGGCAGATTTTACCAGTGTGGAAGCAGCAGGAGCGGCGGTTTCGGATATCATCAGTGCCGGAATTATTCCTGGTGGGATGGAAATGATGGATAACATGAGCATCAATGCAGTGGAAGATGTAACTGCAATGAATTGTTATCCCCGCGATGCTGTAGCGATTTTGTTAGTTGAAATCGATGGTTTAGATGTAGAAGTGAAAGCGAATAAACACCGGGTTATTGATATTTGTAAACAGAATGGTGCGCGTAATATAACTTCTGCGAGCGACCCCGAAACGCGGTTGAAATTATGGAAAGGAAGAAAAGCGGCGTTTGCGGCTGCGGGACATTTAAGCCCCGATTATTACGTGCAGGATGGGGTAATTCCTCGGACTCAGTTACCTTATGTATTACAAGAAATTGAGAATTTAAGCGAAAAATACGGTTACAAAATTGCCAATGTATTTCATGCTGGTGATGGTAATTTACATCCGTTGATTTTATTCGATAATTCTATACCCGGTGAATTAGAAAAAGTCGAAGAAGTCGGGGGTGAAATTCTCAAACTATGCGTAAAAGTTGGCGGTAGTATTTCCGGGGAACACGGTATTGGTGCGGATAAAAAATGCTATATGCCGGATATGTTTTCACCTGCCGATTTAGAAACTATGCAGTGGGTTAAGCAAGTATTTAACAGTAAAGGATTAGCTAATCCGGAAAAGATTTTTCCCACCCCCCGTACCTGTGGTGAAGCTGCAAGAGCGATGAGTGAGAAGAAGTTTGACAAGGTAGAGAGATTTTAAGGAGGGGAGATGGGGAGATGGGGAGATGGGGAGATAATTCTAATTAACTCCTCACTCCTCACCTTTGACCTTTAACCTTTATTAATTAACTTCAACTAACTGAATATCAAAAGTTAATTGTTGTCCTGCTAAGGGATGATTCGCGTCAAGGGTGACTTTGGAATCCGAGACTTCTGTAACGATAACTGGAATTACTTGACCATCATTTTGAGAAATTCGTAGTTGCTGACCAATCTCTACTGATAGGTCTGTAGGTATTTGTTCTTTCTCAACTGTGATTACGAGTTCGTCGCGTTGATGACCGTAGGCTTGATCGGGAGGTATTGTTGCTGTCTTTGACTCTCCTGGAGCCATCCCAATTATCGCTTCTTCAAATCCCGGAATCACATTTCCCGAACCAAGGGAGAACTGTAAAGGTTCGCGTTCGGCAGAGGAATCAAAAACTGTGCCATCGTCCAATTTGCCCGTGTAATGAACTTTTACGTTGTTACCAGCTTTGGCTTGTGTCATGTCTTTTCTCCTTTAATACTGTCTGCAAATAATACTGTACTGTACAAATCGCCTTTATCCGTTCGATTCGATTTTTTCGGGGCTAGAAGTAATCTATATAACTATATATACTAACTATTATCCCGCTAAATGATGATTACCGAATTGACCAACTAAAAAGTAGGGAATACGAAATTCTGTTGCGATCGCCTATCAATTATGAAAATTTTGTTAATCCATAACATATCTCAATGCTCAATATGTTACAAATAAACGCCAACCATCATAAATTAAAGGTTGACGCTTCCGTTTTTCTATCTTCAAGGTCTTTATATCGGCTGACCTAATTCAATATCTTAAGCTCGCTAAACTAGCTGAATCCACAAAAATGTATTTATGTAACCAAATATTTAGATTTTCATCAAATCGTAAATATGTTGCAACATTTAAGATTTTCTTAAGATTTTAGTTTTAAGATTTTCTTAAGATTGATCGATTGACCTGCATGACGTGTCGAGTTCGGTTACATAACTGGGCTTGTGTAAAAAAATGAATGCGGGTTGGAGAAAGATTAAATATTTAATTTGATTTGGAACAGTGAAATTATGCTAGGTCTTAAAGAAAGAGCGGTTACGATGCGTTATGTATGGTCGGTGATTGAAGAAACCGAAACTAATACTCTGCTAAATTTAAATGATGCAGATCTTTTAAAACAGTTGCTCAATCAGTTAGAAAGCAAGAACCTACTTAGTGGAGAGCAAATTGGGGCGATGGGTGCGTATATTAGTTCAAGAGTACCATTGATTCGTGATTTAGCTCATTCACGTATGATATGTAATTTGTAATTAAATTTATGAATTATTTGTTAAATGATGCCAAAGTGGGCATTAGATATTGTGTCAAAGTAAAAGCATCTACCCCTAATTGAGTGCGCTCAAAAGCCGCTAAAATGCCTGCTTGAGCGTGCCACCATGCAGCAGTTGCAACCATTTTTTCTAAATCTAACTTTCGTGAAACAGCTTGTGCCATTAAGCCACCGAGTAACCCAGTTAACACATCACCACTGCCTCCACGGGCTAAAGCTGGGGTACTTTGGGGATTAATCCAAACGCAGCCGTGGGAATTTGCGATCGCAGTTCTGGAACCTTTTAATAGTACGACCGCACCAGATTTAGCGGCTTTAATTACAGCCGAAACTCTGTCTTGCATAACGTCGGGAATATCGGGGAATAACCGCTTGAATTCGCCTGGATGAGGAGTAAGTATAGTTGACGCTTGCCGTTTTTGTAACGTTTGCAAAGTTCCCATTTGGGCGAGAATATTTAAACCATCAGCATCTAGAAGTAAAGGGTTAGGACTATCTAATATTTCTTGTAATATTGGGTTAGCATCCAACGTGATACCCGGACCGCAAGCTATAGCATCAAAGCTAGCTAAATCGGTATTATCGGGTAATTGTAACTTTGCGATCGCGCCGCTTTGAGTTTCCGGACAGCCGATAATTAACGCTTCAGGTAAATGTGAAACCATTGTAGCTGCGAGAGACTGCGGAACGGCAATAGAAAGCATCCCGACACCAGAACCTCGCGCTCCCAAACCACTTAAAATTGCACCACCAGAATAGCGACGAGAACCGCAAATTAGTAGTAAATGACCTTCCTTATATTTGTGAGTAACTTGGGGACGAGGTAAAGGCAGATTAGAAAGTGCGATCGCATTAGTGATGCGTTTGATTTTAGGAAATTCTCCTAATACAGCTTGCACATCTGGGTATTGAATATCAAAATCGATTAATTCAGCTTCACCGACATATTCTAAAGCTTGGTCTTGCAGTAAACCGAGCTTCCACAAACCCAAACAAAAAGTGTATGTTGCACGAACAGCGACTCCGAGAACTTTTCCCGTATCTGTATGTAAACCAGAAGGAACATCAATACTAAAAACTGGTTTATTCCATTGATTTAATTGATTAATAGCACTTGCGATCGGTTCTGTAATATCCCTTTCCAAACCAAAACCAAACAAACCATCAATAAAACAATCGCAATCTTGCAGTTGTGCGATCGATTGATTGCAAGGAATACCCAAACTGCGGACATATTCTAAATGCTGTGAAGTTAATTCCTTGAGCTTAAAAATAGGACAATAAACGCTAACTTGATAACCGCGAAAATGCAAATCACGAGCTACAACAAGAGCATCACCCCCATTGTGACCCGGACCAACCAGGATTCCCACGGAAGGATGGGGTGAGGGGGTAGAAGAATTCTCCTTGTCCCCTTGTCCTCTTTGTCCCAAAATCTCTTCAAATCGACGGGTAATAAGTCCCGCAACTTTTTCCATCAAAGCAGCTACAGGCATTCCTGCTGCAAAGATACGCGCTTCAATCTCGCGCATTTGGGCTGCGGTAACTACGACCTGTGAAATTAATTCTCGGTTATCAAACATAGGAAAAGGTTAAAGGTCAAAGGTAAGGATTTAATAGTCATAAACTCATCAATCAAAATTCTACCTCGTCCCCCCATCCCCCCATCTCCCCATCTCCCCATCTCCCCATCTCCCTATCTTCTCACTTTCCGTAATAAACTCTAGCGTCATTTAATCCTAAAGAACGTATATAGTAGTTCCACTGTTCGGCTTGTAAGCGTCCTCCAAAAGGTCCGACTGCGACGTGAGGTCCTCTAGGGGAGTTTCTTACGGCTACTCCTACGCTGTTTCCTCCCGCACTTTGCCTGATTTGGTTGGAGATTTGAATTAGTTTTTCGGGCTTTTCGGGAATGGCTACATAATAATATTTCGTTTTCTGCTTGGGATTATTTGTGACGTAATCAGGTCTATTCGTAGAATTAGGATAATTAGTATTACTTACAGCTACTTCTTGTCCGTTACTCTGAGTGTAAAGACGAGACCCGACACCGTAAGCCTGTAACTCTCGAACTCGTTCTTGAGCATTGTTAAAACTATTAAATTTTCCTGCTTGAATTACAAAACGTCCTTGAAAGTTACGTCGAAAAGCAGTCCGTTCTACAGACCTCACTTGATCAAGTACTCTAGTGTCGTTGCTATCTACAATTACCAAATAAGTTTCGGAATTTTGACTGTACTGATATTGAGAATTAAAATCGTATTGAGGTTGTGCCTGTATTGGTGCAGTGGAAACTAGAGTTAAGCACACTCCTAATAAGGAATACGTAATTAAAGAAGGTCGAACCAAGTTTTGGTGTATTGCATTAAACATAGTACTACTCGTTAAATTTTGCATTGACAATTTTAGATTTTAGATTATTCCGCTGCTTTGACTGGGTAGTCAGGAATATAATATGTGAGATTTTAGACTATTCTCGTGAATACGGTAAGGTATATTTTGGCAAATTGCTGTGGCTGAAATAGTAAACTTTCGTAGATAATAGATTTTTGAAAAAACGAATTAACTACATAGTGTTAACTTAGAAATAACAGCCTAAGCTATTATACGGATATGGAAAAAGTCGTAGTTGGTCTTTCCGGTGGCGTTGACAGTTCTGCCGTTGCTGCCATTTTGCACCATCAGGGCTATGAAGTTATTGGTCTTACTCTTTGGTTGATGAAGGGTAAAGGTCAATGTTGCTCTGAGGGTATGGTTGATGCGGCTCATATCTGCGAACAGCTGGGCGTTCCCCATCACGTTGTTGATATTCGCGATATCTTTCAAGCCAATATTGTAGATTATTTAGTAACTGGTTACAGTGCTGGTGTTACGCCCTTACCTTGTTCGCAGTGCAA
The DNA here is from genome assembly GCF_034931125.1 of Rivularia sp. UHCC 0363. Classification (NCBI taxonomy): domain Bacteria; kingdom Bacillati; phylum Cyanobacteriota; class Cyanophyceae; order Nostocales; family Rivulariaceae; genus Rivularia; species Rivularia sp. UHCC 0363. The sequence goes on from NZ_JAYGHM010000051.1 coordinate 38,726, forward strand.
CAAAACAGTCAAGTTCGGTCCCATGCTTGAATATGCGCGGGAAAAGTTGGATTCTAAAAAAATAGCTACGGGACATTACGCTCGCATTAATTACAACAAAACCAGCGGACGTTACGAATTGCTACGAGCATTTGACCGCAACAAAGACCAGACATATTTTTTGTATGATTTGTCGCAAGATTTACTCGCGGGTTCAATGTTTCCCCTAGGAGAAGTTGAAAAATCAGAAACCCGTCGGATTGCCGCTCAATACAACTTACAAACAGCCGACAAGCCAGAAAGTCAGGACTTATGTTTGGTAGAAAGTAACGGTTCAATGCGTGCTTTTTTAGACAAGTACTTGGCTCCCAAAAAAGGCGATATTGTAGACGCTGACGGTAAAATTTTGGGAGAACATGACGGAGTGCATCATTATACCATCGGACAGCGTAAAGGATTGGGAATTGCAGCCGCACAACCTTTGTATGTAATTGGTTTAGATGCGGGAGCTAACCGGGTAATTGTTGGCGATCGCACCACAGCAACCGACCCAGAATGTAGCGTAGCGCGGGTAAATTGGGTATCTATTGAAGAACCATGCAGTCCGATTCGTGCAGGAGTACAAGTCCGCTATCGTTGTGAAGCCGTACCCGTAACGGTAATTCCCTTAGAAAACTCCCGCGTCAAAATAGTATTTGACGAACCTCAATTCAGCATTACCCCCGGACAAGCAGCCGTATGGTACGACGGTGAAAAAGTCCTCGGTGGTGGAATAATTGAACGGTTTTAATTAGGTAATTGGGAATGGGGAATGGGTAATTGGTAATTGGGTATTGATTACTAATAATAAATAATAAACCTTTGTTAAGTAACGATTAGCAAAGGCTGATTCTCTACAAGGAGAATGTTTATATTATTAGAGTAAAAAAATGTATCTTTAATAGATTTATCGAGTCACGAAAGTGAAAGTAATCATAGTAAATATTCATCCATTACCCATTACCCATTACCCATCACCAATTACCAAAATAAAAAAAGACCCGATTTCTGATAGAAACCGAGTACATTTGAGAGATTTTCTAGGGAAATTGCTAAAACGATTTTTAAAAGTTAGTTTGAACCATAAATTGCTCTTTTTTGCTCCTTTGACACTTTCATTATTTCGTTGATCTGAGTTTGCTGTTCTGGGGAAAGATTCAAGTTAGCTACAGCAGAACGCATTTTTTGCCCGTCTTGTACAGCGCTTTGGAATTGTCCTTGTTGTTGCGGTGTCAAGACGGCTTCAACTTGAGATTGAGTATTGTCTTTTACTTGTTCCAGTTGAGTGCGTTGTGCTTGAGTTAAGTTTTTCTTGTCTCCACAAGCGTTTGCAGCTAAAGGAAGTGCGAGAGTTAATACAGTAGATGCAGCCAAGATAGGCATTAGTTTAGACTTCATTTTCGATGCCTCAAATCTTATTTAAGTTTGATTATTTTTAGTATGAATTAAGAATATGACATTAATATGACAAGAAAAGACAGGTCAAAGGTCAAAGGTTAAATAATAATTAATTACTAATAAATAAAAAGCCTTCACCAAGTAACGATTGGTGAAGGCTGATTCTCTGCAAGGAGAATGTTTATATTATTAGAGCGAAAAAATGTATCTTTGATAGACTTGAATAACTAAAGAAAGAGTAGTCATTATTTACCTTTGACCTAATTAATCTCGATCGCGCTCTAAATCATAAATTACTTTTTCTAATGTCCAGTTGATTGATTTTTCGGGATGGTTTTTTTTAACCCCAGCGACTAATCGATTGGCTGTTCTGGAGTCACCACCTACAAGTCTGAGTAATTCTTTTCTCAATCGCGGATTCGCTTGGTCTATTGAATTGCGTTGCTGATGACCTGATTGAGACGATAAAGGTTTATTTTGCCGATTTAAGCTCAAAATTACGCCAGCCGTACCGGCACCAATTGCTGCTAATCCTAATATTGTGGCATTCTCAGCGATTTTATCACCAACATTTTCGGCAGAAGCATCGGCAGTGAATACAACAGGTTGATAGTTACTATTGTCTTGTACAGGTAATGTTCTTTCTTCCCGAACATTTGAGATTGATTCTGTTTGTCCGAATGCAGGTGCAACTCTTAGTGATATCAGTAAACTGCTAAGGATGCCGGTACTAACAATAGCGATAGCATCTAAGCGTGACATAAATATTTAATACTCCTTGAATGTTGTTAGTGAAATTTTGGATTTTAGATTTTAAATTTAAGGTTAATTTGAATTTACTTAGTCATAATTAGGACTTAACCTTGGTGCGTGACGCTCGATCAAAATATTGATTTATCTTTCTAAATATCTAAAAGCGTCATACACTAGGCTGTGTACTTTGTGTGCTTTTTGGGCTAAAAGTTCATACAGTTTTTGTGTTGGCTTTCAAGTGGAGGCAGAGCCTCTGGTCATGGGTTCCCAGCCGGAGGCTGGGAACCAGTTAATGCATGAGCCAAAAACGGGTAAATTCTATCAAAGTCAACACCCTAGTCATACACCCTACAATTAATTATTTAATCCAAAATCCCAAATTTAAAATTGAAATTAGCCTTGAGAAACGGGGAATTGTTCTGGCTGAACGCGGATATTAACATCCCTCCCGGCGCGATTAACTGCTACTTGAACGTTTCCGCCAACTGTAGTTTTTTCTACTGCCGTTTGAACATCATCTGCGGTTTTTACTGACTGACCGTCGATTTGTTGAATTACATCTCCGGGTCGTAAACCTGCTTTTGCTGCGGGGGAATTACGGGCAACATCTACAATTACAATACCGTTATTCGCAGATAAGCTTAAATTAAGTTCGCGACTCAAATCTTCTTTGAGATCTGAGGTTAATGTTGCCATGCGAACTCCCAAATAAGGATGCGCGACTTGCTTACCAGCAATCAACTGACTAGAAATCTTTTGGGCTTGATTAATCGGAATTGCAAATCCTAAACCTTGAGCGCTACCGATGATCGCAGTATTGATACCGACAACTTCACCGCGCTGATTCAACAAAGGACCGCCAGAATTACCGGGGTTAATTGCGGCATCAGTTTGGATAAAGCGGACTCGCTTGTCAGCAGCACCAATTACCCCACTAGAACGACCCGTACCGCTAATGATACCAGCAGTTACAGTATTATCTAATCCCAAAGGATTACCAATGGCGATCGCCCATTCACCAGGTTTGAGATTTTCGGAATTACCTATCTCTACTTTTGGTAAGTTATTCGCGGAAACTTTGACTACAGCAACATCGGTGAGGTCATCTAAACCAACAACTTCACCCATCAAGTTGCGTCCATCACCTAAAGTGACTCTAACTTTAGAAGCACCTTTGACTACGTGAGCGTTGGTAAGGATGGTACCGTTGGAATCAATGATAAATCCAGAACCAACTCCCCGCGACTCAGTTGTGCGTCTTCCTCTAATAGAATCGCGAGTAGAATCGATACGGACTACCGCAGGACCAGTTTTTTCTACTGCTGCTGCGATAAAATTGTTGGGAACAGTTTGAGCGGTAGTTCCTGGTACGGGTACCTGAGCAATTTGTTGTTGTAAAGCTTTAGTTGGTAATAATTGGGTAACGGGTAAACTAAAAGCCGCTCCAGCAAAGAATACAGATAAATAAGCTAAGGACTTTGGGAACGATACTTTATTACTCATAGTAGTTAGTTGTTAGAAAAATAATTAGTATTTTTATTGTTAATCTTAGTTTGACAGAGGAATATGACAGGAAAGTGTCAATTCAATTTTAGATTTTAGATTTAAAACTTTTCCCTGTTCCCCGTTTCCTTCTAGAAAGTCAGTTTTTAGGGAATCCAGTCACTAGGAAAATATTCCTAGTAACCGGAATTAGGTGTGTGTGTGGTTTTGGAGAAAAAGTTAGATTTATAATTATTACTGTTAGCTGCTAACTCTGTTCCTTTACCTGATAGTTTTACTATGGCAGGTAAATATGACAAGAATATGTCAACTCTAATGTGTGGCCAATACTCCGTCTTGTGGACAATCGCCTTTCTTTCACTATTTGCTACAAATACAACTGATATAATATCGGGTTTTTCTCTATAAAAATACTGAATTACTCTTTTATTTGTAACTATTAATACTTTATATGTTGATCATAGACAGCAAATAAAACAGCTAAAGTAAATTTGCTCTTAGATCAAATTATTTTACAAAAATTTATAATTTATATGATATCGGAATTTTTTTTTTAAGGGGTCATTTTCTGATATATTTATTTGTATAAAGACTCTTTAATAATGGAAAGTTATGCCTAAATAAAAAAAATGCACAGATTTGCATTATAAGAAGATGTCTATCCCTTAATTTAATTATCTCACGGTGTGGACAATTTTTTTTCGCGACAGTTAAATTTACAAAACTTTATTTTAATTTTCTTCAACGGTAAATAGACTTGAAAAGTCGTACCTTGATCAGGTTGACTTTCGCCGTTGTGAGCTTGGACAATTTGTTGTGCGATCGCGTTGAGCGCTGCTGCGAGTAAATCGCCAATCCCAAACCAAAGAGACTATTTTATTTATCCCAGACGACTCATCTTTAAAGCAGTAGATAACTGTCGGAGCCTTTCACTAACTTCTAAATCTGATTCTTTCGATTTTAGATTTTCAGGAATTTTAGTTAATAGAAGTGGATTTCCTTGTAACCACTCATTAAGAGCAACTCCAGTCCAAGTACCTTCTTTATCTCTGAAGCTATCAATTAAGCTTTTGAGTTCTTGAATACAATATGGCTCAAAACCCGCAGCTTCAAAAATTGCAAATCGCAAATACTCTTCAAAGGCATTTATATCACTCTCTATTTCAAAAATTACAGCTTTTTGGGCGGATTTAAGGTAATTGTTATCTATTGTAATTTGTTCATCAAGTCCAATTGCTGCTGTAACTCCTAATACTTCTTGACGAAGCTCAGAACTGAAGAGTAAATCAGAACCGTATTTAACATATCTTTTGAGGACTTTAAAAGCAGGTTCTTCTCCACTGTAGTAGTTGTCAATAATTTCAATATCTACTCCAAGGCTTTTAATGATTTTACTACGAGTTTCACTATTAACAGGTCCTCTAATTAGTGCTTCAGAGACTGGACGTGCAAAGCGTAAAAATAATACACTTAAGCTATTTTCTAATTTGGACAGAAAATAATCTTCTGAATTTTCAATTAATCTTTTTTTAACCTGATTACTACCCCATAATAAACTCGTCATGTATTCGACTAAGTTAAATGCTTCGTCTTTTAATTCAAGAGCAAGTTGTCGAGATATGGAAGATAAGACTTTACTTATATCACTATACAAATCTTCACGCCAAGCATAGTTAGCTTTCATCCGGTCAAATTCTGGATTTGAGTTAGCAGCAAAAATAGTATCTTTCTTTCTAAATGTTTCCTCCCTGAGTTTATTCATTTCCGAAGCAACAATTTCAAGATAACGTTTACGAAAATTTTCTAATCTATTGAAAGAGTTACCAGTTAAATTATCTAAATTTTTATTGACTATAGAAGAATCATAAAATTTTTGTAAATCAGCTTTTATCTGTTCCCATTCAATTTTCCACCATTCGGTAAATAAAACTCGCTGACGATTTTCTTCAAATAGTTTTGCTTCTTCGGGGTTTTCAGGATGTTTTTTACCGACTAAACGATAAATTTCTTCTGAAGTGTTAATAATTTTTTCAAGAGAGGTTTCACATCTTTTTTTTAATACAGATACACGTTCAGTATTAATATATTGAAAAATTTTCTGCTTTATTTTTAAGATTCCAGTACCATTTTGTTTTAAATCATTTTCAAGACTAATTCCAGTTAGTTTTTTTAATTTAGCTTGAATAGTATCTGCATCACCAATTTCTAACTTTGTTTGTTCACCAGCTAAACCATTTAGAACTAGATATGCTCCAGCAGAACCAGATACAATACGATTGTGTGGTAGCTGTGTGCGTTTCAACCAATCTTGAGATGCTTCTTCGATATGTGTTTTAAGAGCTTCTGCACTACCTAATGAGTCAATACGACTTAAAAATACAAATAGTTTATCAGCAACGGTAATGTTTTTATCTCCTACTTCTGCGAATTTGATTATTTCTAATTCTTTCTCTCTAAGACTAGTAAAACGCTGGACTAATATTACAGCATCGCAATCTGAAAGTATTTCTTGTGCTTCGTCAACGTGCTTTGCTAAACCCGAATCTAAACCCGGAACATCATAAAAAACAATACCTTCAGCTTGAGCTAATTTATTAGTATAAAGTCTTGCTTCTAGAACCGCATGAGCATACTTTTCATCCGCGACATACTTCTTTAGTGGTTCTCGAATATCTTCTAATCGAGTAAATTGAAAAGTAAGATTACCTTCTTTAATTACCTGTTGTAAAGTAGTTTCATTTTGCCGTATAGTTGTAAGGTCTTCTTGGGCATTTACTTGCTCAAGTTCTTTTTTTAGATTAATAAATTGCTGATCAGTTTTAGCTTGAACTTCCAATCTTTGTTCAGAATCATTACTAACTGAATAAATTTGTGTTGTGGTAAATGTACACCTTCCTCCCTTTGCTGGAAGTAAATCGCATTCCAACCAAGCATTTATAAACGTACTTTTACCGGCTTTTTCTAAACCAACAACTGCAATACGAAACTCTCGTCTTCTCAATCGTTCCAGTTGACGACGGGTTGGTTCTGCTTCTTGTAAAAGTATTTCTTTTAATAGAGAGGGAACTTCAGCTTGAGGTAACATAGCCAAATGATGTGCATATCTCTGCACATTTAAAGCATCGCTAAGACGAGCTTCATAATAAGAAGAAGCTGTTTTCCAATCCATTTGTAAACTCCTTAAATACGGTTAAATTTTTCTAAACCAGATACAGATAAATATTTCAAACAAGCTAATTTTGAAACAACAAGTTTTTCATTCCTAGGGAGATTCTTCTTTAAAATGTATGGGACTGTTTGACCAATTATTTCTTCGCCATAATCAATGTCTATTCTGACGTACACTTCTGTATTATCACTCGCATTTAAAATATCTTCATCTGTTAATTCTAAATGCGGTTGGATAGTATCAGCATCTTTTGGACTTGTACATAAAAAATATGAAGCATTGTCTATGAGTTCTTCTATCTGAGAGACATTAATTGGGTTATTAATTTTTAGATTTTTTACCACCGAAGCTGATACAACGAGACATAAAACCGCAGGTTTAGGAATTTTCGGTTTTGGTGGAAAGTTATTTTGATTTGGTGGGTCAGTTTTATCATCTTTTTCTACTTCTGATTCTGTTTTTTTTGTTTCAAAGTTTTTGATAAAAGCAAATACTCCTACAAGAAAACATCCAATCGCAACAAATTGAAATAAATTCATATCATTCTCTTTGTAATCATTAGGTAAAGATTTTCCAACATTTTTTACACGTTCTTTAACAGATAGAAATATATTATTTTCACGTCGTTTACTTTGATTAGAGTTACTTATAAATAATCTCAGAATGTCCGATGAGATAGATAAATCATCTTTTAATAATGCATTATCTTTAATTTCTAACCGATTACAAATTTTTTGAGCTTGTGATTCTTCTGGGTCAAGTAATATATGTATTACTGTTGATAAAATACCTTTTTTTTGGTGTTTTATTTGGGGATAAATTTCGTTAAAAACCTTTTCATAATAGAGTTTTTCTAGATTTTTACCTACCGAACAGCTATTTTCAGCGTATTCATCTGATTGCATTTTTTTTTAAATAAATGAAATGATATGAAATTAATAATATTAATGATTGGATTTCCAAGAATTTTCAAACAGAGAAAATTCTTCTCTTAAGTCTTTAGCTTTTTGCTGTATAGGTATCCAAATACTTCTTTGCTGTTCATAATCGATAGTAATTTCTTGATGAGCAATATCGAGTCTTTCCTGATAACGGTCAATAATATTATTCTGGATTGTATCTACATTTTTTTTAAGATAATTAATTTGTTCTAATAACCAGCTTGCAACTTGATTTACTCTTTCTGATTCTTGCCCTTTCGCTTGAATTATCCAACTTGTAAGTAAATCTTCGATACTGGGAAGTTTAGCATTATCACTAGAACGTGTTTTATATTCGCTTTGATAATATGTTTTTTTTCCTATCCAAAGTGTATGCCAAGTTCTTTTCTTTTTTTCGACCTGTATTTCTTCCTTCCAAGTTCCTTCTGTAATGGCAAACCCTGCTTGAAAACTAAAGTTAAATGTAAGTTGACTATTAACTTGACTAAGTTGGGACTCAGGGAATTTAATCGCTATATCAGGTGCAATATTATTTGCTTTACTTTCAATATATGACAAATGGCAACGAAACAATTCAGATACAGCCAGGTAAATTCTATTTAATTCTTGCGTCGAAATTTGCTTTAATACATCTTGTATAACAATATTGAGATGTATAGCTAGTTCATTTAATTCCTCATTAAGTTGTTTGAGATTATTTTTCTCTGCATCTGTTTTCGCTTCCATTGTTCTACCTTCTTTAGCAACAGAACCTGTATAACCTAAGTTAATTAAACGATTTAAATTTCTTTCGAGTAAATTTACATTTAAAATACTTATTTTTTTTAAATAGGGATGTTCTAAATCTACCTTTCTAGTTTCTAAAGACCTTGCAACTGCTTCCAACACCTGCATGATTCCTCTTTGAAATTCACCTTCCCATGAATAAACTGGATATAGTTTTTCTCCTAACTCATTATATGGTTCAACCTCTTGAAGTTCCGAAATTATGGTTCTTATATAATTTACAACATCATCTTCAGACTGTTTTGCTAGAACCTGTTTCACTTTATGGTCTAGTTTTTCAAAAGGCTTTTTTAGATTTTTATCACTGATTTCTAAAAAACATTCAAACGTTGACCTAATATATGATATCTTTTCGCATTCTTGTTGATAACACGCTTCCGAACTATTAACAATAGCTGCTGTTGTTTGTATTGCCCATTCTGTTATGGCATCTCCTGCGGCTAAATTAAAGCGTTCTATAATTTGTGGGATGACTAACTGTGGAAAATTCTGAGTAATATGTTCTTGTAAATGTTGTTGAAATTCTTGTGCATAAGATTTTTGCCACAATGCTTCAGCTACTCGATTACGGTCATGTCTAGACCATTTTTGTGTGTTACGTGGCAAGTCTTCTAATATATCTTCAATTAATCCATTAAAATTATTATCCGCTTTTTTACAAGCTTCAATACTATAGATATCATCAGAATGTTGTATCTGAAGAGATAATAAAGCTGCCCATGTACTCAGTTTTACTGCTTTTAAATTCTCAATATCTTTTGTATATTCTCTTAATTGTTCCGTCAGTTGATTTTTTATATTACTTATAGCATTTTCCACAAACCGATTTTCTGTTTCTGGCCAGTTTCTATCTGCTCGAAAAACGTCAATCCGATTAAGAGTAAAAAGCATCCGTACAGGGGAACCACCTAAATCTTTTACCTGCTGTACAACTTCTTGCAACAAACTTTTTACTTTATGAGAATCAGTTTCTGCACTATTATATGTGACTATACATAACGCTTCTCGACATTGTTTAATAATATTTGTGTTACCTTGATCACCTACATATGCCAAACCAGGTAAATCTAAAATTCGTACTTTTGTACCTTGTGGAAGTTCCAATTTAAAATCTTTAAAAAGTCTGAAAGGGTAAAAGATTGTAGATTGTGGACAAGCTACATTTGGTTGTTTTTCTCTGTTCTCAATGTAACTTATCATCACTTGGTATAAGCGTTGATAAATTTCCTCTTCATTAATATTTGTCCATTCTCCACATTGCCATAATGCTCCTGGTGTTTCATGAATTATTAGAGATTTTTCTTCCCTATATTCAACAGTTACTGCTCCAGCACTCATTTCACTTACTGCTACAGGAACAATTTCTGCTCCACATAACAAATTGACTAAAGTACTTTTTCCGCTACTAGTTGTACCTGTAGTTGCCAACGTGAGAGTTGGAGAACGAATTTCAATTACTAGTCTATCCAAAGCTTTATTTAATTTGTCAGAAAGTTCTTGTATTTCCGGCTGATACCTACTATCCGGTAAGTGCTGGGATATTTCCGTGTAAAAGTTGTTCCAGTATTTAGCTAGGAGATTTGCCTTAAATTCTACATCTTCAAATATTTTATATATTTTATCGCTCATTTCATATAATTACTTACTTAAGATGAGCCAATTATAATCTACGACTACTTACGTAATTAACATTTATTCATATAGTAATATCTATTTAACTGTGGTTTTTACTTATATAAAAATTAAGGAGTTGAATGTAGGATAAAAAGAAGATTCTCATCTATATATAACTTTAATAAATCGATAAAAACGTCTATCTAATCAGCAATAAATTATTTCTTATTCTGCTTCGTCTGGTTCCTATCTTTCCTCCCTCAAACCTTCTTCAACGGTAAACAAACTTGAAAAATTGTACCTTCACCAACTTTACTTTGTACAGTAATTTCGCCGTTGTGAGCTTGGACAATTTGTTGCGCGATCGCCAATCCCAAACCAAAACCACCAGATGAGCGCGTCCGTGCGGTATCTACTCGATAAAATCGCTCGAAAATATGGGGTAAATCTTCTGTGGGAATGCCAACCCCGCTATCAATTATTTGAATAGATATTCGTCGCAATTGAGTAAATAGTTTCAACTTGACCATACCGTGCTGTGGAGTATATTTACAAGCATTATCTAACAAGTTTTTCAACGCTTGTTGCAATAAATCGGGGTCAGCTAATAATGTTGCTTTTTCTGATAAAAATTCAGTCATAATAGTTAGTTTTTTTTCTTCAGCAATCAATTGATATTCATCTGCTAATCGCTTTAGTAAACCAACAATTTCAATAGTCTGTAAATCTTTGAGATTTAAGCGTCCTTCATGTCTTGCTAAAAATAATAAGTTACCAATTAGAGCGCTCATTGATTTGCTGATATCAACAATATTTTCCAAACGTTGACGAGGTAATTCGCTATTATCTTCTGGCGCAAGCAAACCAACTTGAGCATTACTTAAAATCGCTGCTACCGGCGCACGTAATTCATGAGAAGCATCAGCAGTAAAACGCTGTAATTGCTCGTAAGAACGTTTCGTAGGCTGCATTGCTAATCCGCCCAGAAACCAGCCGACGATACCAATTAAACCCAACGTAGTCGGTACTCCCAACGATAAATAAAATCGCGATCGCGCTAAGTTTTCTTGAATCGGCTGTAGGGATTTGGCAACAACAATATAGCCAATTTGTTTGTTCCCATTTTTAATTGGTGCAGTTATTTGACGCAACCAATCTTGTTGATAATTAGGTGAAAACTGATTGAAATCAATTGTTTGAAAACCTTGTTTAACTAACTTTTGTGGAGGACAAATATCATCGTTAATTCTTAAAGGTCTTTTTAAATTATCGTACCAACAAGCATATTTGAGTCCTTTCGGAACCATGTCCGCAAAAGTTTCCAGTGGAATACCTCCATACTCCACTCGATATTGTCCTTGTTCGGAAACATATTGAAACTCAAAAACATAACTTTGAGCTTCATCCTTAAGCTGCTGGTCAAAAACCCGCAGCCGTTCTTTAACCAAAAAGTAATAAACTACAAAAGCGAAAGTAACCAAAATCCCACCCATTGCCAGGGTGAATAAATAAGCTAAACGGCGACGACTACGAGTTAGCATCAGTGAGCAGTTCAGAATTTTGAATTATTTTCTTATCCCCCATTCCCCCATCCCCTCACTTCGGTGTATTCAAGCGATAACCCATACCGTATATTGTTTCTAAACAATCCTTGGCACCTAATGATTCTAAACGCTGTCTGACTCTTCGTACTAAAGTAGTTACGGCATTACTTTCTGGCTGAGTTCCCCATTCCCAAAGGGTATCTTCAATTTGTTCGCGGGATAACACTTGATTGGGATGACGCATTAAATATTCCATTAGTTGAAATTCGCGAGTTGATAGTTTGGTTTTAGTTTCCTCTCGGATCAACGTCAAACTATTTAGATGCAGTTCTAAATCTCCTAGCTTGAGAATATCACCTTGCCAAAGTGGCGATCGCCTTCCTAATGCTCGCACTCTTGCTAACAGTTCGATTACGTCAACTGGCTTAACTAGGTAGTCATCGGCACCAGCATCTAATCCGGTGACTTTATCATCAGTAGTATCTTTTGCAGTTAACATCAAAACTGGAGCAGTTTTTCCAGCTTGTCTATACTGACGACATAATGCTACGCCACTGACTTTAGGTAACATCCAGTCTAAAATCAACAGATCGTATTCTTTTTGAGTAATTAGCCACTGTGCAGTATCTCCATCTTCCACCGCATCAACAATATGTCCCACTGCTGACAAAGCCGCGTGCAATGGCTCTAACTGTCTCACATCGTCTTCGACAAGGAGAATTACCATAAATAGCACTTCTATATTTAGAGTAATTTATCGCAATTGTTAAAAACCCACATTCCCCACCCTAACTGTCGCAAAGAGGTTTTTACTGAATATTTTCTCTGCTATAAGCTCAACTCATTGCTCGTTTAAATTTTAATTAAATATTCCTATACAAAAAACTTTACTTATTGAAATATTTCGCAATGTTTTGCCAGCTTATTGATGCTATTATCAATAGTCCAACAGCATTATAGTAGTTACAGTATGTAATACGCTATTTGTAGGCTGGCGAAAGGAATACGCTGTTTTAAATTTGCTATTAAAAAGCTTGATAAATCGTTGTTTTCTTGTAGTACATTACTTGTTTTTTGAAGCTATTTCCTGCAATTTACAAAAATTATCTGGATCTTGTTTACATTGCTTAACTGTAGATAAATATCTATTTGATTTGGGTGAGTGATTAGTAGGATAATAGAGGGTTTAATAAACGCAGAGCTTTTTTGGCGATCGCAAAACTTTTCGGTTTAGTGACTTTATCGAAGCCTCAAAATGATATGACTTCAAGAAACCTTTCTCCTCAATGGTTAAAATTCCTTAAATCTTTAGGAATCGAATTTTGGCTACCTTTACCACTGTTAGGAATCAGCTTTTGGTTTGTTGGCGGATGGTTAACTCAATATAGTTTAACCACTCCATCACAAAACATTATTGAATTACAAACTACCCAGCCAAATTACGACAAGAAAATAGCATTGATTAAAGTAGAAATTTATCCTAAAAAAGGTATTTCCTTGGTAAAAGTAATGAAACTAAGTAAAGTGTATAGACAATCTGAATCTCAAATTATCTTAGCAACTACAAAAATACCCGACCTTGAAAGGGCGATCGCCAACGAGCTTGGTTTATCTCCCGAACAAGTAAAACAGAAAATGCGCTACCGTAGGCAACAGTAATCAATGACTAACTCCGGTCTTCCTAACTCCTAACTCCTCACTGCATAGAAAAGCGCGTACATATACCCATTTCTTGGTAAGTTAGACATAACAAGAAAAAGTTGCAGTCAAGGTAAAGGAGATACATTGAGTAATCATCTCGATGCCATCGCCGCACACGGCGGGAAGTTGGTAAATCGCATCGCTTCATCTGAACAAAAGCAAGAATTCCTCTCGAAAGCTGATACGTTACCCAGAATAGAACTTGATGAGCGAGCTGTTTCCGATTTGGAAATGATTGCGATCGGGGGCTTTAGTCCGCTAACTGGTTTTATGAATCAGTTAGATTACAACCGCGTAGTTTCGGAAATGCGTCTGGCTTCTGGAATTGCTTGGTCGATTCCGATTACGCTTTCAGTTACGGAAGAAGTTGCTGATTCTCTAAAAGTTGGTGATTTGGTTCGTTTAGATAACCAATACGGTGAATTTATTGGGGTCTTAGAATTCGCAGAAAAATATCATTACGACAAAAAACTTGAAGCAATTAATGTTTATCGCACCGACGAGGATAAGCATCCCGGTGTCAAGGTTGTTTACGACCAAGGTTCGGTAAATATTGCTGGTGATGTGTGGTTGCTGGAACGCAAAGAAAATCCACAATTTCCTGAATATCAAATTGATCCAGCCGCATCTCGACAAATGTTTAGAGAAAAAGGTTGGAAAACTATTGTCGGCTTTCAAACTCGCAACCCCATCCACCGCGCTCATGAATATATTCAGAAATGCGCTTTAGAAACTGTAGATGGTTTATTTTTGCATCCTTTGGTGGGAGCAACCAAATCAGATGACATCCCCGCTGATGTGCGAATGCGCTGTTACGAAATTTTATTAGAAAATTATTATCCTGACGATCGGGTAATTTTAGCGATCAACCCGGCTGCAATGCGTTATGCGGGTCCTCGCGAGGCAATTTTCCATGCTTTGGTTCGCAAAAACTATGGCTGTACTCACTTTATTGTGGGACGAGATCATGCTGGAGTGGGTGACTACTACGGTACTTACGACGCGCAGCACATCTTTGATAAGTTTGAACCGGGAGAATTGGGCATTATCCCGATGAAGTTTGAACACGCTTTCTACTGCACCCGCACCAAGCAAATGGCAACTTCAAAAACTAGCCCCAGCAAGCCGGAAGAACGCATTCACCTTTCTGGAACTAAAGTACGGGAAATGTTGCGTCGGGGAGAATCACCTCCAGCAGAATTTTCTCGTCCGGAAGTAGCAGCGGAGTTAGTACGTGCAATGCGAGTCTTAATTGAAGCTTGATGCGCTTTTGCTGCCAAAACCGTATAAGCTATAGCTTTACATAATCGATTTCAGCCCTTTAATCTGATAGCTGAGGAGTTGAGGGTTGAGGGGTAGACTTATGAAGCGGCGAATATTTTTACAGCGAGTTAGCTCGATTTTGGCGGTATTGGGAATTACTGAATCGCAGTGGTGGACGAGGGCTGGTGGCTTCGGGCAGGCATTAGCCGATCCGACACCACGCAAATTGGCGTTATTGGTAGGTATCAATCAATATCCGCAAATTCCTACACTTAAAGGTTGTTTGACGGATGTCGAACTGCAAAGGGAACTTTTGATTTATCGCTTTGGGTTCCAACCGTCAGATATTCTTTGTTTGACAAACAAACAAGCGACTAGGAAAGGTATTGAGAATGCATTTCTAGAGCATCTTGTCAAGCAAGCCAAACCCAATGATGTGGTTGTTTTCCACTTCAGCGGTTATGGTAGTCGGATTAAAACCAA
The DNA here is from genome assembly GCF_034931125.1 of Rivularia sp. UHCC 0363. NCBI lineage: Bacteria > Bacillati > Cyanobacteriota > Cyanophyceae > Nostocales > Rivulariaceae > Rivularia > Rivularia sp. UHCC 0363. The sequence goes on from NZ_JAYGHM010000051.1 coordinate 53,899, forward strand.
AAATTTGCTGGGTGGAATGGAAAATGTTTTGATTCCCGTTGATGGTATCCAAGTTATAAAAGATGAGAAAATTGCTAATTACTTATTAGAAGACACTCTATTGCTGATGATGCAGTCATTAGCTACCGAGCGTGTTACGGCAATATTGGACGCAGGTTATTACAGCGAACCAATTATCCCTTCTCCGATTGGGTGTAAAATTCGTTCTTGGACACCTTTAGAAGGATTTTTAGCTGAAGAGATCGAGTTTCAAAAGCAACTTAATAAGAAAATTGCGGCTGATAAGCTGAGTGTTTTGCTTGGGTCTAACTTCAACTCGAAAGATTTAGCCAAGGAAATGTTATTCCCTGAGTTTAGTGCTGGGTTGTTTACCTACGCTTTAACTCAGTATCTGTGGGAAACGACTTCCGCAAAAACAAGGATTCAAACAAGTTTATCTCGTGTCGGCAGTTCTATGCTGTCTTTGGGTAGCTTCCAAGAACCAGTTTTACTTGAAAATAAAAATCAAACCAAAGTCTTAGCTGCTGATAATTTCCTTTCAAATAGTGTTTTGGGAGCTTCCGGTGCTGTCACGGGTGTAGAAGCTGACGGTAAAACCGTTAAGTTGTGGTTGGGAGGAATACCACCGCAATTGCTAGAATATTACGGGGACAATTCGCGATTTACTGTTTATGACCGAGCATCCCCTTCAATTACACCTTTAGTGTTGCGTAGTCGCAATGGATTAAAAGCAAAAGCTACATTTAAGCAGGTAAACGACAACCAAGAAACTCCCCAAGTCGGACAGCTTGTCCGAGAGAAAGTCCGAGTTTTACCCAAGGATATTAATTTAAAAATTGCTCTTGATGAAGTTAGTTTAGAAAGAATCGAGCGAGTTGATGCTACAAGTGCTTTTGCTTCAATTGAGCGTGTTTTGACCGTAACAGGAGAACAACCAGCCGATTATTTATTTGCTAAGTTACCGGAAACACAAGCAAATAGTTTAATGGGGATGTCTTCAAGTCGCTATGGTTTATTTACTTTGGGAGGTTCGTTAATTCCCGATACTCTTGGAGAAGAGGGAGAAGCATTAAAAGTCGCAGTTTATCGATTAGCATCCAAACTTAAAACCCTTTTAGCTGCTAAATTGTGGAAGATGACTCAAAACGAAGCAACTTCGGGTTTGAGCGTCAAAGCAACTTTAGAAATAGTCAACAATAAGAAAATACCAACTACTTTAATGCAGCGTCAAACAAAACGAGCATTGGGTATGGAATTGAGCAAGAAAACAGATGATGTGTCTTCCCCAGGAATTCCTACAGTTTCGACTGGTAGTCAAATGCGCTATCAAGTAGAAAATACTGGAGATAGACCGCTGTATTTAATTTTGCTGGGTTTAAATAATAGTAGGAATCCAATTGCTCTTTATCCTTGGTACAAAGACAATAATTCCGAAGAAAATTCTAGCAAACCCCAACTTCAACAAGTAATTATTCCTCCAGGAGAAGCATTAACAGTACCAAACAGTAATACTGGTTTTGAATGGGTAATTTCGGGACCTAATTTTTGGTGTGAAACTCAAATGATTTTGAGTACTTCCCCTTTTACTCGAACTTTAAAAGCCCTACAAGAAGGTAAGCATTCTACAGGAGACAGTCAAAGTATTTCACCTCTATTGAATCCTTTAGAAGTAGCTTCTTCGCTTTTAAAAGATTTGAATCAAGCTAGCGCAAAGCAAACCGAAACACAAAATTTTCCTGCTGATTCTTGGGTATGGGATGTCAATAATTGGGCAAGTCTTGACTTTGTATTTCAGGTGGTTTGATTGCTTAATAGTTTAGAGTAAATGTATTAAAGGAAACTCAAAAAGTCAGTGTGAATTGGTAATTGGTAATTGGTAATAAAGCACAATTTTCAAATAATGTCTTATTACACATTATTAGTTATAGGATCATTCCAAATTTTTCTAGCAATTATGATGCTTCCATTACCCATTACCCATTACCCATTACAAATATTTCTGTAATAATAATCCTAATTTTTCCTTTGTCTTTGTTGGTGCTTTATCCAAAGGTGTCAAAATCGCATACTTCAAAGCTGAATGTGCATCACTCTGCGGGGGATTTTCACTCAAACGTTTCACCGTTTCTTGAATTACTTTTTGAGCGTTGATGGCATTTTTTTGTAAATTCGCAACTACCATTTCTACAGTTACACTATCATGCTCCGAATGCCAACAATCGTAATCGGTTGCTAAAGCCAAAGTTGCATAAGCAATCTCCGCTTCCCTTGCTAACTTAGCTTCGGTTAAATTAGTCATCCCGATAACCGTCGCATCCCAACTGCGGTAAAGATGCGATTCTGCTTTAGTCGAAAAAGCTGGACCCTCCATACAGACATAAGTACCGCCACGATGTAAAGTAACATCGGGAAGATTCAGCGAAGCGATCGCATCCGTTAAAACCCCAGCTAAATTATGGCAAACTGGGTCTCCAAATGTGATGTGTGCGACAATTCCTTCCCCGAAAAAGGTAGAAACTCGATTTTTTGTGCGATCAATAAATTGATCTGGTACCACCATATCTAGCGGTTTAACTTCTTCCTTCAACGAACCCACCGCAGAAGCTGAGAGAATATACTCTACACCTAACTGCTTCATCGCGTAGATATTAGCGCGAAATGGCAATTCCGAAGGTATAAGGGTATGATTGCGGTTATGTCTGGGTAAAAAAGCAACCTGCGTACCTTCTAATTTTCCTACAATCAAAGCATCGGAAGGTTTACCAAAAGGAGTATCTATCTCGATTTCTTCAATATTTGTCAGTGCATCCATCTTGTATAAACCACTGCCACCAATTACCCCAATTTGAGCTTGTGCCATTATAATTTCCTGTAAATTGCGATCGCATCGTGGTTATTTTACTGGAAAATTGAGCATTGATAATTGATAATTGATAATTGTAATTAAACCTTTGACCTTTTATTGTTCTGAATTTTCTAATATTACGTCTTCGTAAAGCAATTCAATGGGAAATTTAAAATCAACGCTAGTTAAATCAACATCACCTTGATTATAAGTGTGTAGTTCCCACAAACCGTTATCATTGAGTCGGAAACATTCCACCATCATCTGTTCGGCGCTAATTAAAACATATTCTTTTAAAGTTGAAATTTGGCGATAGTTTTGAAATTTTTTACCCCGATCTATCCCTTCTGTACTAGGAGAAAGAACTTCTACAATTAAACAAGGATGATAAATAACTTTTGTCGCACGTTTATCTCTTTCGTCGCAACTTACCATTACATCTGGGTAATGATAAGGACCATTTTCTGATACACCTAGTTTTACATCGAAGATAAACGGACGACAGGAACCCCCTCGAAGGTGAGTTTTTAATTGATAATGACAATTAGCACCAATAGTTCCATGATTAACGGTTCCCCCTGTCATAGCGAAAACTTCACCGTTGATGTATTCGTATTTGAGTGGTTGTTGTTCTTCCCAGTCTAGATATTCCTGGGGTGTCATATATTGATAATTAGGAATTGCGACCATGATTTTTTTCCCGATCTAGTTATATTGTGATATAAAATGGTGAAAATTTTTTATATATCGGAATGTTTGTCAGAAAAAGATTCGTTAAAATCATTCTACCGCCTGGGAATGCAATTCCCCGCTCTTATAGCATAAGTCCATTAAAATGGACTGAATTATTATTGTAGGGTGAGTGACTAGGCTGTTGACTCTGTAGTTTTTTTGGGCTAAAAGTTCATGCAGTTTTTGTGTTGGCTTTTGAAGGTCGGCGGAGCCGACTTTCATGGGTTCCCAGGCTCAGCCTGGGAACCAGTTAAAACCAGTTAAATGCATGAGCCAAAAACAGGTAAATTCTATCAAAGTCAACACCCTAGTGAGTGACGCTTCGATAATTGTTTAATACGATCGCAACTTTAATAGCGTCACGCACCAAATATAAGTTAGGAAAATAAATATTTCTAATAAAAAAGTTTAATAAAATTAAATTAATCGGCTCATAATTATCCATCTCTCTCTATTTCTTTCCTCTGCGCTCTCCGCGCTCTCTGCGGTTTTTTTCCTCATAATCTACTCAAACAAATAATTGTAAAACTAGAATAAACACTCACCTCTTCTTACCATTAGTAAATTCTATGAATAAAGATAATTCCCATCCCCAACCCACTCCCCCATTTGACAATAAAAACGAAGATACACCAGATATGGGTGGAGGTTTATCTGTAATCGGATATTGGGCTGAACATACATTGTCACCAGAAGGACCTAAAATTTGGAAAACTTTACTTCATAACAGCGCTTGTTTATCTTGCTCTTGGGGAACTGGTGGACAAAAAGGTGGTTTTACTAATGAGGAAGGGGAAAAGTTACAGCGCTGTATGAAAAGTGTTGAAGCAATCTCAGCCGAAATTAAACCCGCAATTCCCAGGCAATTTTTTGAACAGCGTAATATTGAACAATTACAGCAACTCACCTCATTAGAAGCTGACAGATTGGGGAGATGGAGTTTCCCTGTAATATTACGTGCTGGCTCGTCGCATTACGAACAGATAAGCTGGAAAGAAATTTATCAAATTGCCGAGACAGCTTTTGCTAAAACCCCCGAAAGAGTAGCTTCTTACAGTTCCGGACGTTCTTCCAACGAAGCAGCTTTTTTATTACAGTTGATGATGCGATCGCTTGGTTCTAATAATTTAGCTGACTGTTCGGATTTGTGTCACGCACCTTCGACTTTTGGGTTGAAACAAAGTATTGGTACTAATACTTCTGTTGTTAGTTTAGAAAGTTTAAAGCAATCTGATTGTGTGGTAATAGCCGGTTCTAATGCTGCTTATAACCATCCCCGCTTGATGAATGAATTGATTAAATTAAGGGAACGCGGTGGTAAGGTAATTGCGATCAATCCGATGATGGAAATCGGTTTAGTAAAGTTTGCTTCTCCTGCTTTTCCCGTCAAGTCGCTGTTTACAGGTTCCGATATTGCTTCAGTTTACTTACAGCCAATTCCAGGTAGCGATGTAGCATTATTTACGGGTATTCAAAAAGCGCTGTTAGAAAGTGGCAAGATTAAACACGAGTTTTTACAAGCATATACAGAAGATTGGCAAGCGGTAATTACTCATATTGAAAATACATCCTGGGAAACAATTACTACAACTTGCGGAGTCTCTCAAACAGAAATTGAAACTGCTGCAAAAGTAATCTCAGATTCTCAAAAAGTCGTATTTGCTTGGGCTATGGGTATTACCCAGCATAAAAATGGTGTTGATAACGTTTATAGTATCGTTAATACTGCCTTAATGACTGGTAACATCGGTAGAATTGGAACCGGGGTGATGCCAGTAAGGGGACATTCCAACGTTCAAGGTTTTGGTTCAATGGGTGTCACGGTAAGGCTTAAAAAAGAAATTCAACAAGCATTAGAGAAATTATTAGGTCGTTCTTTAAGTAAAGTCAAAGGATACGATACCCACGCTTTAATCGAAGCTGCTGACGCTGGTAAAGTTGATACATTAATTTGCGTCGGTGGTAATTTATACGCAGCTAATCCCGATTCTGGGAAGGTAAAAAGAGCATTAAATAAAATTGAAACCATTATTTATCTTGCAACAAAACCAAATCTGGGACATTTCAACGGATTAGCGAATCAAAATACAATTATTATTCCCGTATTTAACCGCTTTGAAAATCCTCATAAAACCACAGTCGAGTCAGGTAATAACTTTGTTCGTCTCAACGACGAAGGAGAAACCCACCTCAAAAAAGCCGATTTGATTGCAGAGGTAGAATTTTTAACTGAATTAGCCCATCGTATACAGGGTGAGTATCCCGTCAACTGGCGTAAATTGCAAGATACCAAATACGTTCGACAGTTGATTGCTCAAACAATTCCGGGATACGAGCAAATGGCAACAATTGACGAAACTCATGAAGAATTTACCATTAATGGGCGGATTTTTGAAACTCCGCAATTTCCCACACCTTCCGGTAAAGCTAAAATGTTCGTGACACCATTACCTATATTAAAACTTCCGGAAATCAAAGACTTTAACGTTGCCGATGGTACGCAAGGAATAGTTGTTGCATTAATGACCGGACGTAGTTACGCCCAACATAATACTGTGGTTTATCAAATTGAAGATAAATATCGGGGAATACCTCATCGTAACTGTATTTTGATGAATCAAATCGATGCTGAGAAAGCAGGTTTTAAGCAACATCAGCGGGTAACTGTGCGGGGAAATGTTGGGGAATTAGAGAATGTGGAAATTATTTATGGAGCAGTGCGGGAGGGTGCGGGAGTGATGTTTTATCCGGAAGTAAACGTTATTTTTAAAGCGGAAGTTGAAGAGCGTAGTGGTACTCCGGCTTTTAAGAGAGTTCCGGTGTTGGTTTATAAATAATGATGTGTTTATAGAATATTTTATATTTTACCCAATCCGGCGGTTGAAACCGCTGCTACACAGGCAAAAGCCCTTCGGGTTCGGCAGACCCCTCGTACTGCGGGAACCTCCGCACGGGGCTGCTCTCACCACCTGCGTGGGTTACAAAGATGTGAAATTATATGATTTTCCTGTAGGGTGCTGTGACGACTGCGATAAATTATCCTTTTCAAGGAGTATATTAATTATGTCGTCACGCACCAATGTATAAAAACCGCAGAGACGCTGAGGACGCAGAGGGAAGAGGTAAAGAGGTATGATTAGTTTTGCAGGAAAACTCTGCGTTTCTTTGCGTTTAAATATATTATTCCGATTCAAACAGATTTGAGATGACGGATAAATTATTAGCAGACGGCTACGATGATTTTTTACAGCAAGTGAAACAACGTATTCGTACTGCACAAGTAAAAGCAGCGTTATCAGTTAACCGCGAACTGATACTACTATACTGGCAAATTGGATGTGAAATTTTAACGCGATCGCAACAGCAGGGGTGGGGTGCAAAGGTAGTTACTAAGCTTGCGAAGGATTTAAAAAATGCGTTCCCACAGATGAAAGGTTTTTCCGAACGTAATCTTAAATATATGAGGACTTTTGCAGAAACTTATCCCGATGAGCAAATAGTGCAACAGCTTGTTGCACAAATTCCTTGGGGACATAATCTGCGTATTTTAGATAGCGTTAATGAAACTTCAGTTCGACTTTGGTACGTACAAAAAACAATCGAAAATGGTTGGAGTCGTAATGTTTTAGTTCATCAAATAGAAAGCGATTTATATAACCGTCAAGGGAAAGCGATTACGAATTTTGAGCAAACCTTACCAAAGCCACAATCAGAATTAGCACAACAATTAATTAAAGATCCTTATAATTTTGATTTTCTCAGTTTAGGAGAGAAAGCGCTAGAAAAGGATTTAGAAAAAGCATTAACAGAGCAAATTCGTAGCTTTTTATTAGAATTGGGAGTTGGTTTTGCTTTTTTAGGAAGTCAATATCATATAGAAGTTGGAGAACAAGATTTTTACATTGATTTGCTGTTTTATCATGTCAAATTGCGCTGTTATATAGTGATTGATTTAAAAATTGAAGAATTTAAACCAGAATTTTCGGGAAAGATGAGTTTTTATGTTTCAGCAGTAGATGATTTATTGCGTCATCCCGACGATAAACCTACTATTGGGATAATTTTATGTAAGACGAAAAACCGGACAATTGTCGAATATGCTTTGCGAGATATGAATAAACCGATTGGGGTTTCTACTTATCAGTTGAGAGATGCTTTACCGGAGAAATTAAAAGAGAATTTACCGACAGTTGAGCAGTTAGAAGCGGAGTTGGATAATTTGGACTTGGATGTTGATATTTAATATTTTGCAGTTGTTTAAGTATTATTACTTATTATAGTGTATAGAATGCTATAATTTCGTAATTCTTTTATGCTGGCTTTTTGACTTGGACTTAATCGAGTTGGTTCCGGTTGAATAGGAATATTTATACCTACGTGATTAATCTGTGACACCCAATCCTTAAATGGCTGAAGTTCAGTGAAAAACCACTTAAGCAGTATTTTAGTGCTTATTTTGGTAAGTTTAGGATGAGATTCATAATAAGTTTTTAACCCAATACTACGTTCAGTTTGCGAATTGAATGATTTTTTTAAAGCTTGCTTTTGATAATCTTTTAATAATTCATCAGTACATTTTTAATTATATGAGGGCGTTTGCGGAAGTTTATCTAGATTAAGAAATTGTCCAGTGCTTTCTGTGACTTTTTGCTCATCTCAAAGTAACCTCCGAAACGATTACAAGTACTATCATTTAAGAACCAAGGAACCGAAGATATCTTTAATGGCAATGACTCAAAGGAAGCTTGAAAGCAATGTCCTATAAACTGTTAGGAAGTTGCACGTAGAAAATTAGATCCACTAAATGCAGCATCATCTATCTTTAGATGACATAAAAGTTCCACCAGGTAATAGGTTAGAAGTATTAAAAGTCGAACGCAAAAAACAGCATAGCATTAATATCGAATTTTCTTTATATGGACGCTTCAGGATGCATTAGAAATGGAAATAGTCGATTATCATTAGGAGATTAACAACAGTAGTATGTTATATCGAAATATCGACTAATCTGGAGGGGGCTTGGGGAACCCAGCGGTCTGAAGTTTGGGTAAGAGAATCCCCCAGTTTTTGATTTTCTCAACAGATAAACCTTTAGTTATTCAATTCTCAGGTAAATTATTTGGATCAATACCTTGAGATAATAAATAAGCAACTAACTTTTCTTTTTGCTGACGTTCCTGTTCTGCACGTTGACGTTCTTGTTCAATTAATTCTACTGCCCAAAGTAACAGATTATCTGCTTCATCCCACCAGCGCAACCAATATCCAGTTCTAGCTTCTTTTTTCCCCTGCCAAGTTCCCAAAAATAAGTTCATCGCTGCGATAAAATGACGACCATCGGGGTTAGGTTGCTGTAATTCGTATCGTCCGTTTTCAAGTTGATAAAATTCTAGCAAACCCCCATTTGGGTCAAAAATAATATAAACGGGTACTTTTAAAATTTGCTCGTAAAAAAACCATTTTCCCGGTGGAAAACTTCGTTTTACAGAATATTCTTCACCCTGGGTTTCTGATAAAAATTCCATTACCACCGCAGGAATATCACCTTCTAATAATGGTGTATAACTTCTACGGTCATCTTTAATTGATTTTACTGAAGGAACGTAAACCCAATCTGGTGCTTTAGCGATAAATTGCCCGTTGATTGTCGCACAAAGTCCGAAATTTGAAGCAATTAACATTTGGGGCTGAATAAACCCGGATACTTCTAAACTTTCCCGTAATGCACCTGCTAAAAGTGGTTGTCCCGAATTTTCCACTGGTTCATCCTCAAGCTGAAAATCTTTGGGTAAAGCTTCCCAAGATATTACCAGTTCGGTTGAAGATTTGGTTTCACTAATTTGGGTTGCCATAAAAAACTACCTGTTCGGAAGATTTGCTGTTATTTTATCGTTTTTTAGTAAAATTGCGATCGCGACAAATTCATATATCACAAACTGCTTATCCAAATATCTCCTGCAAATCTAAAGTAAACCCCTCTAAAACATCTTCCCCAGATAAACTTTTGGGAGATTGCAAAACTTCCACTTCTTTACCAATACGATAAATTTCAACTTGCTTATCTTTAGGATTAATTAACCAACCCAACCTTAAACCATTGGCAATATATTCGAGCATCTTAGT
>NZ_JAYGHM010000052.1:0-32379 GCF_034931125.1 Rivularia sp. UHCC 0363
GACTAGATAAATTTAATAATTAATTTCTATTTTTGCCATACCACTAATATCACCCCAGCAGTAATAAAACTTAAGCCCACAAGACGAGTTATAGGAATAGTTTCTCTAAAAATAAAGTAGCCTAACAAAACAGAGAAAACGTAAACTAAGGATACAGAAGGACCAGCAACGCTCAAGTTAACTCTAGTTAAAAGCAGAATGTAAGCGATAGCTCCCAAACCATAGCAAACTAATCCGATTACAACTTCAGTTGTGGTAATCATCCGCAAAATATGACTAACAGCATTGCTTACATCAACTTTACCTAACTTCAATGCACCTGCTTTTAGAAAAAACTGTCCTGCGACGCTGGCAAAAACGGACATTAGAAGTAAACTAAATTCTGATATATTCATAGATTATATAATCTTAATTTTACAAAAACTAATTACTAGTTTTTTCTATAACTAGTTTGTTAAAACGAATAGACATAGGTCTGGAATCATTATGAGCAAAGGTTACTTTATTTGTATTCCAGTCTTTATACTTAAAAACTATATGATTAATTCCTTTGATAGCTTTTATCTTTATATCGTGGTTGACAATAGCGTCTTTTTTCAAATCTTTAAAAATTGCTTTTGTTTCTCCATTAAATTCAACAATTATATTTTGAGCTTCGATTGGATTATTAAATGCAAAAGATAGCTTTAATAATTGAGACTCAGGCAGTCTAAAAGAAATACTGCTATCACTTCCTAAAGCCCAACGCCATTTATTGGAAGTAGTTCCTTCAGTTACACTAAGTCCAGTTATTGATAAAAAGCTACTTGATGAGCTTGATGTAATTAAGTTAGCTTCAGCAAAATCAAGTAAAGGTTTAAACTTAATACGAGAACCCAAACCTAAATTTACTTGACTTCTTAGTTCAGAAGATTTAGCAATAAATTCAACCTTACCAGGTCCAAGAATTACTGTTTTAACTACAGGTTGACCAAAGCGTTTATAAAATTCTTGAACACAGTTGTCAGGTACTAAATCAGTATAAAGGTTAATACCAGCGAAATCATTATACTTAAAAAACTCAGTGAAAAAAGACCATTCATCAGGTCGAAAACATCTACTTAATTGAGTTGCTTTAGTAATATCGTAAGAATTAGGAAATAATAAGGAATTCCAGCCAGCCTTTAAATAAGAGTTAAGTTGAGAAGGATGTAGACGACCAAAGTATTGACCCATAATTTTTTTTTCATGGAACCTTCTTAAAGCAAAAATAGAGCCATTTTTCCAGTAGTAAGGACATAGACCTCTATCAGCACCAACTCCATTTCCTCCTGTAATACAAAAAGGCCAGTCTAAAACAGCTTCTCCGGGTTGTTTTTTTACGTAATTCATATAGCTGAAGAAGCCTTCATCTAATATATAAGGCTTATAGTTAAGTTTGTAGGAATAAACTGTAAAAATTTCAGTACATGCTAATACTATTAACACTCCAGTAATTATCTGCTTACGAGGATTTCGTAGCCAATTCAAGTCAAAATATAAAGCAAAAATACTAAGTATTGTAGGATAAATAACTGTAGAACGAGTAGCAAGTCTATTAAAAGTGAACCAAGGAAATAATTTTAGAATAGGTAAGTTTGACGGATGATAAAAGAGACAAGCCAAAAAGATAATTATTAGCGGTACAAATATGGCAATTTGCTTACGTGCCAGCCATACTCCTAAAAAACCAATAATTACTATAAATAATCCAGGTCTTCCATCAAAAAATTCTTCAGGCATATCTTTTAAAATATTATTTAAAGTTAATATTTCCGGATTTAATATGGGAATATAAGGAATAAATAAGCGTAAAGGGCTTACCCACCAAGCACCTGAATTTATGCCAGTAAAATCAAAACTTTTTGCTTCTCTACTAATTTGGATAATTAAAGGTAAGTATATACAACCTAAAAGTAAACAAAATATTAGTGGGATTAATAAATATACTTTTCTACAAATGAAACAATCATTTGTAATAATATTAAATATATTTATTGATTTAAATGCTGTTTTAAAGTACCTACGCAGTCCGATTAAAACAACATATAGGAAGGAAACCGTAAATGAAGTAAGTGCAAAACCTGCAATATATCCTAACTCTTGACCTAAACATAATATTAATAAGCAAATTCTAATAAGAATCATTTTTAAAGAGAATTTTGCTTGTAAAGTATATTTTTTTACTATTAAAAAATCAACTATAATACTCAACGTAGTCCAATGAATTATTGAATAAGATAAATGTCCTGGATATTTATAGATTGCATAAAAGTTACAGAAAGAAACTAGTAATCCAACACCAGTAGCTTTAGAGAACCCATAATCATTTAAAAGTAATCTAAAAGTGCCAACAAATGTAATAATTATAGTTAAAATATAATATATTTGTAACCAAGGACCAAAACCAAATAGACTATAAAATATAGCGTATAATATATCTTTTTCAAGAGACCAAGGCTGGAATACAGAGTTTACACCATAGGGATAAAAAGCCTGATTATTAATTATATTTAACTGCGGTAAAGGTGTAAAATCAAAATTTTTTGCAAAATAAAACCCAGTATATTCCCAATATTCTGTATCTCCCATACCAGCAAGTGAGCCTGAAAAGTCTTGGATAACTAAAAGACTAAAAGCAAGAGAAAAGCAAAATAAAATTAACAAGAAATATATATATTTTGACGTTATATTTTTTACTATTAAGCGCATAGTTTTGTTTTTTGAACTATATTTTTTGCCAAATTCCTAGTATCGATTTTCCCAGAGAGTAATTAATCAATGGGTCAATCTTTTGAGAAAGAGGAATCATGGCTCTATCCCAAAGCAATATTTGGTTTTTAGCTGGTCTTTTACGATTTAAAATAAATTTATTACTTAAAGATGCAGCTAGTCCAATGCTGTCAATATACCTTAAGTTAATACACTTTAAATTATGAGGAATTATTGAACTTAATGTTTTCTTGTTGTAACGGCGATAATGACCAATAGATTTATCAAACTCACTAAAAAGCCACTGATGAGCCGGGGACAAAATAATTAGATATCCATTTTTATTTAGATGTTTAACTGCAATTTTAGCTTCTAAATTATCGTTTTCAATATGTTCAATCACGTCAATATACACAATTGAATCAAACTTATCTTCGCAACTTAAATCGAATAAATTACCTACTTTTACTTCACAATATTGAGGAATTAATTTATTTTCAATAGATATTTTTAGAGTACTTGCAAATACTGAATCAGGTTCCAAACAAAGCCAGCGCTTATATTTCCTCTGACAAATTATTTCAGTGTTTGAGCCAATACCTGCACCTACTTCCAGTACTTCATTTCCCAAGAAAGGTCGAACTAAGCTGCTCCAGTAGGCTTTCCAATTACGGGCATGACGGAATAACTCAAGTTCAGAACCAATGTATGTATAGTTAGCCATGTTATAAAATTCTTAAATGCCAAACACAATATTAATTATTTTTCTTAACTTATAGCATAAATTTCTTTTACATCTAATACGAAATAATGAAAGTCACGCTTTGGCAAGAAAACAAAGTTATTCTTTCCATTTAAAGTTAAAAATATGAAAGAAAAAGATATAGTTGCCAGTTGTAAAAAAATAATAAAAGAAAGACCTGCAATATATGGTGCCCAGCCAGGAACGGCTACTCTTACTATGTAAACTACAGCAATGATCAAAACACTAAACAACATCAAGATTATTGATAAAATTAGGGCTTTAGTACCTATAATATCGCCGTATATAGAAATTGCACTAAGACCATGCATTACTAGAGATACAAAATTCATCTTTGATTTTCCTACAATCCGATAGCTACGTTTACATGGAATACTTGTAAATGGAATACGGGCTTTTAAAATGCCAGCAGCATAATGATTCCATATTTCTGATACAATGACAACTCTTGATAAAGTTAGAAAAGGAATAATACTAAAGTTCCCCATGTCTATGTATTGATCGGTAAGTAGTTTAAATGTATATTTGTACATTTGATAAAAAAATCTGAACAGCATGGATTCTGAGCGTTGAGTACGTCTAGCAAATATTATTTTTTCATATTTTTCTTCCTTACATTTATAAATAAGTTTGAGAATATCTTTTGGATCATCCTCTCCATCTCCATCCATTACAACAACTGCTTGGCAACAAATATTAGCTTCAATGTAAGCTAAACCAATAGTAATTGCTCTTTGATGCCCTACATTTCGTTTTAATTTAAGGCAGTTAACTTTCTTTATATTATTCAACGTTTCAGACATAAAATCATGATGAGCAGCTATGGTTGATGCATCATCTACAACTAAAATTTCACATTTAAGCCGTTCATGATTAAATACTTTATCTATGCTTTTTGATAAAATGTCTAAAGAATCCCAATCATTAAAGACAGGAATTAAAATTATGATTAAATCAGTTTCAGGTTTTTTGATATTTTCTGTGTTTAACAAGTTAATACCTCTTGTTAACGATATAAGTTTAGAAATGTATGCTTAATAAGAGACTAAATGTAATCTTTTATGTACGCTTTTCAACTTACTCCAAATAGTAGTTGAAAATTTATTTTTATATTTGCTAGAGAATTTTTTTGCATTCTGACCGAGTGTAGCTAAAAGTGATGGCTTATTTATCAAATATTTAAGGCATACCTCAGCTTCTACCTCATCTGCATAGAACAGTCCACATTGACCATTTCGACACAGTTCTACCAATTTTTGATTCTGTTCAGGTACCAATATTGGTCGTCCTTGCCTCATCGCATTAAGTATGTCTTGTTCTCTGCCTTTTTCATCCACAATCCATAAAATATCGACTGCTTCCCAATCTTCAGGAGCAAGCCAGTCGCTCATGATAAATCTGTAACCTTGATTTTTATTAGTATCATCATCAAAGCTATTAATCGCACGGATACATTGTGGTGACAAATGTTCTCCACTACACAGTACAATTCTCTCTGATAAATTATTTGAATTTGATTCCTTCTGATAAATGTTGGCTATGTGGCTTACATAATTAGATAAAGTATTATCAGCTACTATCTTATATGCTTGTTGCCCCATAGATTTGATGCGGTTGCGATCAACGGTCATCTCAACCATTTTGTCTGCAAGCATCTGAGCATTACCAACATCGAATAAAAAACCGTTTACTCCATCTTTTATAAGGTCTAAATTACCACCTAAAGCAGATGCAATAATCGGTATCCCCGCAGCCATTGCTTCCAAAATAGTCACTGGTTCGTTTTCGGGCCATATCGATGGTGTGATTAATACGTCAGTATTTTCGTAAACTGACTCGATTTGAGGATGTTCAACTTTCCCCCAAATTTTGACCGTAGAATCAAGATGATTTTCCATAACAAATTTGGTTAAATCACCTGTCATATCACCAGTACCGACAATATTAATAATGCATAAATTCCCTAGATAAGCACGTTCTAGTAGCAGCTTTAGAGCCGCAATTAAAACATGAATGCCTTTATGGAAACCGATGTTTCCTATAAAAGTAAAGCGTATTGCATTTTTATGAGATACTTTTTTGATTTGGGAAAAGCGCTTGACATTGATACCATTAGATATAACGTGAATCTTTTCGGCTGGAAGACCTACTTTTGTATAAGCTGATGCTAGATAACGACTTGGCGAAACAAAATAATCGACTTTATTAAATTGCAAAGCAATATAGTCTTTTCGTAGACGAATATTTAATAGTCTTCCTTGATTATCGACTACATCTGCTAAGCATTCTCTACACTTTGAAAAGTCATTACACACTTGGTCGTATACTTTTAAAAGAGTGTTCTTAAAACAAAACCCCCAGTGATCGTGTAATGTAAGTACAGTTTTAATTTGCAATCGGTGCGCTTTTTCAATAATACCTAGTGATAAGCCAGTAATATTATGAAAGTGAACGACATCTGGTTTAACTTCCTTAACTACCTGAATAAATAGCTTGTCAAGTGCAGGCTTGTAAAAATTTCCTCCTACTTCGTAGTCTTGTGCGTGTTGAATGACTCGAAAGACTCGCAGTTCATCGAAGACTTCTTTTAGAATTGAATAACGGCGATCGCCATCATCGTGTTTAGCGCAGAACACAGCTACGTCATATCCCGCTTTTTGTAATTGACGAGCTTGTTGGTGGGCAATAATCTCTGCACCTCCAATGAAAAAAGGAGGATAAAAATTACAACAAATAAGTATTTTTTTCTTCATGAATACTGTAGTCACTAACTATATTAGTTATCCTCTGGAATTAACAGCTAAATCGTAAAAACTACTAGCTGAAGCATTAATAATTAGCTCGCCATCACGAGAAGTTGGTAACAATAATGCTAGTGCAAGTCCTCCCCACATTTCTCCTTTTGCAGCATTGTCCTCACCTTCGATTACACGTCCAGGCACAAAATCTACTTCTACCCAAGCAACATGAGGAGAATTTTGCCAGTTTGCACTCATTATCCCGTGCCGACATCCTGGGTTAAAAGAATCATGAATCATTACAAACATCGGTTGTTTGGGTACATAACCTAAAACAATCTCAACATCTCGACGAACACCATCAGCAGAATGATCGCCGTCTATGAGTAAAAAATCAATTGCTATATTTGCTTCATCAAGAGCTTGAAACAGTAGTGGCAGAATGGTTTGTGATTTTCCTGTCAAAAAACTCACATTTTCCATAGGTGGCAGTCGTAACGGTACTTCTGAATCGATATCAATAGAAAATACCATGTTTGAGTACTGAGATATTAATGACAAACTGCCACCATAGTAAGTACCAACTTCCACACTACATTTAGGTTGATGTCGTGCCAATATTCCTGTTAATGCCATGCGCTCGGAGTCATGCATCTGCCAACGATTTAATAAGCAGTGGGGATACAGTAAATCTTCCCAATTGAGTACATCAAATTTCATATTAGAGTCAGGACTTTGATTTTGACGGGCTATTTGCTGTAAACCTAAATTAACAAGTACTTCTAAGCCATATTCATCCCATGTCTTGAGTTGGCGGTTACAGGCAGCTTGAGATAGTTGAGCTAAAAGAGCTTTATCGGTAGATAAGGTGTAGATAGCTTCAGCAATTGCACTTGCGTCTGTCATATCAACTACCATACAACCACCATCAGATGCCAATTCAGCCATTACACCTTGTGAATGACATAGGCAGACTCTTCCATACCAAATACTTTCTAATATTGGCATTCCAAAGCCTTCAACTAGGGAACTATAAATTGTAAATGTAGCTTCCTCATACAGCCGATTCAAGGTAGCATCATCTACAATCCCCAGCCAACGAATACGAAAATCTTTAGCTGCTGCTTGCTCCACAGCTTTGTATATTTCTTTTGCACCTTCGTAGCGATTTCCTACAAGTGTTAATTGCCAGTCGATTTCAGGATGTTCTTTGGCTAAAATGTCGCAAGCTTTTAAAAGCGTTAAATGATTTTTACGTGGCTCTAAAGTAGAAACACAAAGCATCTGCACGGTACTTGATTCTAAGTTAGGCTTTTTAACATTGCGCTCATCCTTACCAAATTGTCCTGGCAATAGTGCAGTTTTAACTTCAGTCGGCTGTAAGTTTTTATCTTTGTGCCAATCTAAAAGGCATTGTGCAGAAAATTCAGAAATAGGGATAATGATATCAATTCCAGATAACATTTCCAAGTATGGAGGAAACATTGAACTGACAGCATTACTACAAAACTGTGGATGTATGACTGGAATTAAGTCATAGAAAATAGCAGCAGTTTTCCACTGGTTTTGCTTAGCATAAGCAACAGCTTTAGCACTTCTTGTATCTAAAATTGTTTCTGCCAGTAACAACAGTACATTTCTTCCTTGAATACTAGGTTCAACCTTCAGAAATTCATCTAGAGAAATCGTTCCCAATCGTTTGAGAATATCTTCTGCGACAAGGGGAATAGAAGGTCCGTTAAACTGCCCTAATTGTGCATAACCTTCTATAGAAGGCAACACATAACGCTCTTGTGTGAAATCCCAAACCACAAATACTGGATCGTAATATTTTTGTAGGGTTCGGCAGAGTTGTCGAGTAACTCTAATCACACCGGAATTAGCCGGATCGCGACTACTGTTTGTCACATCAACAACTAGCAGGGGATTATTAGTGAAGTCACTCTGGTAACTTGAATATTGATTCGCTTCTTGAGCATTTTCTAAATAATCATAATATTTTTGTAATGCAACTTCCCAACGAAAATTTGTTCGGAATTTATTATAGTTTTCTATACTACTCGCTTGTGCGGGAATACTACCAGATAAGACATTATTAGCTTTACTAACCATCTCTGCTGTATCGTTACAGAGAAACCAAGGATGCACTACAACTTCAGGATGAGCAGCAAGATTAAATACTAAAGCTGGTTTTTGTAGCCATTGCATTTCCGCTAATGGCAAGTTAAAACCTTCCCAGAGTGATACAGAAATCCCTAACGTAATGCGTTTCATAATCTCTTGTAATTCTGCGTCGTCAGGAAAGCCAAGAGGTATAACGCATTCTTTCAAGTCGGCTGGAATGTCTATGTTTTGGACATCAGCTAGAACCAACAGTACAGTCTGGGGATGGAACCGAAGCAATTGACGCATAACGTCAAAACAACCTGGGGAATTTTTATAACAGTTTGGTTCCCAACGTCCAAGATTGAGGATACAATGCTTACCTGCTTTTTCGAGATTATTTAATATAGATAGACTTTTACCGTCACTTTTTTTCTGACCAACCATTTGCGCTTTCCAAATAGAAAGTTCCATATGGTTAGCGGCTAAAAGAATTGTTTGTACTCCTTGACTAGTTCCGCGATCGGGAATGCTTTGTGAGGTAGCAATAAACTCACTAATTGGTAAAATAGTTGTTGCTTGATGCAAATATTGACGACGTAAATTTCTCAGTTTTTGTTGAATAAATAAATCATGTCCCGAAAAACCATCTAATGGTACTGCTCCTGCATCTATAAATATGACTTGCTTGCAAACCTGCCTAAAAAATTCAATTGCCTCAAAAAAAGGCCATCCTCCGGTAATAACTATATCCGGTTGTAATGAAGGAGAAAATAAACTATTCCATTGAGTTCTAACCCATTGAGCAACAAATTTGTCTGAATTCGCATAATCGTCAGGAGCATTTGGAACGGCAATAAAATCTTCGACTATTTGCTTGATAATTTTTTCATCGCAGCGATTGCCCATCATGTATACTTCATGACCGCGCTCTTTCATCCCTTTTGCGATCGTGATTAAAACACGGTCTAAACCAAAGCGGAATAAAAATCTTTCGTTACAAATTAGTATTCTCATGACTACATCTAGGTTATAGTTTCCATCCGATGACAGCGTAATCTTCGTATCTGAGAAGAAGAGTATTTAAAAAAGAATTATCAAGATTATGGTCTTGGTTACTTCTATCTAGACGGTGAACTTCAACTTCACTAAATCCCCGATTTTCTAACATAAACTTGGTAGTTGCCGGAGGTATTGGATTGCGATGGGTTGGGTCAAAATAAAAGTTGCAGGCTCCCACTATTAGATTTTCTGGGTTAGGTGTTTCTAAAATCAAAATTCCACCCGGATGCAGTACACGGAGAGATTCATCGATTAAAAATATCAATTTTTCCAACGGTAAATGCTCAATAATATGAAATGCTGAAACAACAGCCAAAGAGTTGTCTGGTAAAGAACGCAAATGTTGCAAAGCATCTCCAGCAACTGCATTCAGACCGAGGTTTTGACATTCCGCTACCATAGCGTGGCTTATATCAACACCGTATGATTTGAAGCCTTTATTAGAAACTAGCTCTATCCATTCACCACGACCGCAACCAATATCAAGCATCGCTGCATTTTCTGCATCTAAAACAGCTTTTTCCACGAAGGGAATATAAGTTGCTAAACGATTTTTTATTTCATCACGACTACCTCTAAATTGCTCTTCAAAAGCGAAGTAAAAGTCATCTAATGCGTGTTTTTGCTCATTAACAAAAGTTTGCAATTGTTCTTCATTAAAAGGCTCTGGTAAGCGTTGCCTTGCTTCTTCTAGAAATAAAGTTATCAAACGCTTTTGCTGAACTAAATCAGCTTTAAGGTAGTTATTATTTTTCAGATATTGTTGTTCTAATCCTTTTGTATAAGCGCTGATTGTATGTATTTTTTCTTCTAATTCTTGTTTAGAAGCGTTTACTTTGTTTATTTTTTCTTCCAAGCCTTGTGTAGAAGCGTTTACTCTGTCTATTTTCTCTTCCAATCCTTGTGTAAAAGCATTTACTTGCTCTATTTTTTCTTCTAATCTTTGTGTGGAAGCGTTTACTTTGTGTATTTTCTGTTGGAAATCTTTAGTGAAATTAAGATTTTCATCTAATAGTTCGGTATAGGAATCAACTACTCCTAAATTACCTTCTAAATCATTTATACGGGTATTTAGCTCATCACAGCGTTGCAGCAAATTTCTGTTTAAACTTACAGATTCCTGTAAAGCCTGGATCAAGTTAAAGTTTACCTGACGCTGGTCTTTAAATAGCAAGTTAAATATTTTCAGAATTAGCTTTTCTAACTTAGAAAAAAAAGGAATTTGATAATATTTATCCGGCATTTTTGCACGGCTAAAAGCCCGTATTTCGGCATTTTTTAATAATGCTTCAATAATGCCAACATTATGTTTAGGTAGGGGTTTCACAAGGCCTTTATCTATAACATTTATCTGATGATTTTCTTTATGCTTCGCAACCTCTTCTCGGATTTTCTGCATCAATTCATCAACATTTATTTCAGGTTCATTTGATTCAATCATAATTTTAATTTAACCTCAATAACCCTTTATTAATATCTATAATCTTCATTTAATTTTGACATAGATATCTTGATATAAATTAGTTGGTTGTGTATCAAACCATTGCACAGCTTCTTGAACTAAGGTAACTCTTAAAACATAATCGCCTTGTTTTGGAAGTGCCTTAATTCTAGCTTTATATTTTCTTCGTTTTTCAGGTAATGATAATGTATATTCAGTTCTGTTTAAATTAGGTACAATCCTCGTTCTTTCTCCATCAAAAACAATATACTCATTAGCATATTGGTTCATCCAATGATATGCAATATATACTGGATAAGAGGCATAGCTATTTATTATAAAATTACTATAGTTTTCCATTTGTAAGTGAATCATAAATTCACTATTAACATCTACTATCTTTGGATGTTCTGTAATGCTTAAATGAAGTTGTTTACTGGGTATAGGTGGTAATTCTTTCATTTGCAAATTGTTTTTTATTTGCTCATAATTTATTGGTTGATGAGATGCAACTGCAAATAGACTAGGAGATGCACGTATTTCTGCTTTAGAAAAATGTTTCACTAAACTCCCCCCTGGATTTTGAGGGTCTCCAAACCATACACATATATGCTCAAAATGTTCACTTAATTGCTTTTTTAAAACTCGTGGAGACTGTTCATTAATATGCATGAGCAATTCATATCTTGAACGAGGTTCGGGAGATAAATAAGCTCCAACAGAAGCTGCTATTTTTCTTTGGCGTGAATAATGATACTTATAATACCAATAATTTGGAAAAGTATGTAGAACAAATAAACCATCGTTATTAAGATATTCAGAAACTTTTTTGTAGAGTGTGTCTACTTCTGCAAAACTTAAATGTTCAATAACATCAGATGCAATTGCTAGATCGTATTTACCTGAAAGTTCTACACTACAAATATCATCACAAATAAATTCTACGTTTTCCTTTAAATGTTCATCTCCATCAAAACATTTTTGCGCTAACTCAATTGCATTTTGAGAATAATCAATAGAGGTGACAGAAAAACCTTGATTAGCAAAATGGTAACTAAGCTCTCCTCTACCACAACCTAAATCAAGCAAGCTACCAGAGTTTTTACAACTGGAAATACTAGCTACAGCCATTAACCTTGGATCTTGTAAAACTTTGCCTTTGTTTATTTTATAAGCTTCAAAACCTCCACAATCTTGCGTCAAATATTCGTTTGTGTATGTTTGACGAATTTCTAAACTAGAACGAGGTTTTTTGATTTTCTTCTCAGTCTCTTGATTACCTAATTTTAAATAGTCATCAGATATTTTTATAATTAGTTCGCCTGCGTAACCTGGTATTACACTATACCAATCCAATAAATAAGAATTCTTAAATAAGAAATCGCTAACTGCCAAAAAGTTTTGGCGAGTCCAAAAATATCCATCGACTAATACATATTTTGCCTGCTTAAAAGCAAGTTCTAAATCATGAAACGAACTGTCTCCTTCTTGTTGTCCGTCCACATGAATTAAATCATACACATCACCAGGGAAATTTTCCATAGTTTGTGTATTTGCAACTATAAACTCAGAATTAAATGGTTGAGTAATTTTTTTTGCCCAATTGATTGCTCCTTTAACGTCATTAAATGGATTGGCATCTAAATCAATCCCTACATATTTAGCTGATGGATATCCCTCAAGAAAGGCTACGGCAGAATAGCCAAAATGAACTCCTATTTCTAAAATAGTAGCAGGTTTTAAAACATGAGCAATTGACCACTTTAACTTGTAGTAATCAATCCATTCATCAAATAGATGCGCCAAAGGATCTTTCGGATTTGCAGTCTGTCTAAAGTCGTATTTTGCCAACTTATATGTTTCAATTATTAATTCATGCATAGAGATAACTAATTCAGTTTTAATTTAAAAAATTCAAAAATTTAACCCCCAATATAATCATATGGGTTGCAAACTAAGGTATGATTTTTATTTACAACCCTTAATGGTTGATGGAATGTACATTTTTTACAAATATTAGGTAAGCAATTATTTTCGTGCTGTGACCATATTTTTTTACTTAAATAACCGTTATATATATCAGATATTTTTTCATTGTTAATATTACCTATAAATAATTCTTCACTTGAGTCATAATCGCAACAAGCGCAAGCTGAGACTCTCCCATCCCAGTAAACTTGCATTGCTACTAAAAGTAAAACGCAGGTTTCCTGATTTTCAACTTCTGGCATCCACACTGCTTGTCCAGGTAAGTTCCCAGACATTGAATTACCCCAATTAGCATACGTACTTGTAAAACCATACGGAAAAATGTAACCAAAATTTTCCAGTAAAAATTTATTTAGTAAGCTTTTATCGTGATTGTACAGTAGCCTAAATCCAACCCTAATATCACATTCTTTTTCTGTACTTTCCCAAATTTTAACCAAACGCTTCATATTACTAATAAAATTTTCATAATGAAGTGTTTTCGTAATCTCTTTATTTTCTTCTGAAGAGATTCCATAGCATGAAATATGTAGTCTCTCAAAACAATTCAAAATTTGAATGATTTCAGCATCTGAAAACTTGTTTAGTGCAAACAAGTTTGTTGTTAAACTTGGTTTAATCTCATCTCTATATCGATGTAGGATTTCTAACCTTTCAATTAGTTTTTTGTCGAGTAGAACATCTCCAACCATAGGGGTAAGAGAAATAATTCCACCTCCAATTTCTCTATATTCTTGAATAATTTTTTCAAATAACTCAAGTGACATAGTTCCTTTTGCTCTGGATTGTTGAGAATAAGGACAAAATATACAAACAGAATTACAAACATTAATTGTTTCACAAATTAATAGGACGGGTCTTAATTGATTTGTTTGTAGTTTTTTTTGCTCGTTTACATTAATACTTATTTTGCTCCAAATACCTGAATCTTTGAGTCTTGACAAAGTATTTTGGTTTATAGAATCAATTAAACTCATACTAGTAACCTTAATTCTTAATATAATTATCTTTTGAAGCTTTTTGTTTGGAAAAAGTGGGTTTAAGATTAACAATCCCAGCCCAAAGAATAGACTCTTTATTTATCAAAACTTTAAATTGAGCTACGTTATGACTATAGACCAAAGTTCTTCTAAAACTACCTTCTCCATATCCAATATCAGCAACACCAACTGAAATAGTATATTCGCCAACAGATATAGGCACTTCAAACTTAAAACTTAATTCTAAAAATTCATCTTTTTCGACGTTACCAAGATTTGCTTTCATGCAATAAGTATTAGTTTCAAAGATGACTTCTCCTGTTCTATCTCTAATTTTAAACCCGATATGTGGGTCTTCAAAAGGCGTTAAAAATAATATCCCCATTGATAACGTTAATATTTTTTCGCTAACTACAACGTTAGCCTCTCTATTATCTTCATCTAATAATTTAATATATTTTATATTGACATCATTTGAATTTATTGATACTTCTTCTATCTTTAAATCTTCGTCTAACGAATAATTTTGATATTTTTTTGCTTCAGAATCATAATCAGGCAATACTTTAATTTCTAATTCTTCAGATTTTAAATCTCTTTTTTTCAAAAGTTTAGCTTCATATAAATCAATTACAGTCTTTGGTTTAGACTCCAAAATTAACTTGCCTGATTCCATTAATAATGCTTTCTGACAAAGCTTATGTATAGCGCCAGAATCATGAGAAACAAACAAAAGGGTGATTCCTCGATCTCTAAATTCTCTGATGCGTTCAAAGCATTTTTGCTGAAAGTAAATATCTCCTACTGATAATGCTTCATCAACAATAAGAATTTCAGGATTAACATTTACTGCAACAGCAAAAGCTAACCTCACAAACATCCCACTAGAATAAGTCTTTACTGGCCGATCGATAAATTCACCTATTTCAGCAAAAGCAGCAATATCCTCAAATTTAGCCGCGATTTCTTCTTGACTTAAACCCAATATTCTCCCATTGAAAAATACATTCTGTCTTCCCGTAAATTCCGGATTAAAACCACTCCCTAATTCTAATAAAGCGGAAATTCGACCATTAACAAATACATCTCCCGTTGTCGGTGTCAATGTTCCGGCAATAATTTGTAATAATGTACTTTTTCCCGAACCATTTTGACCGATAATTCCTAAAGTTTCACCTTTGGAAACTTCTAAATCAACATCTTTTAATGCCCAAAATTCTTGAGCGTGACTCTTTCCCGGTAGTAAAATTTCTTTGAGCCGATCCACCGGACGAGCATACCGCTTGTAACATTTGGAAATATTCTTTAGGGAAATTGCAATTTCCTCACTCATAACACTACATATTTACTATTACAACTCGGATTCTCTACTTAATATCAATCAACCAAACTATAATTAAGCTATCAAAGTTTTTAGCGTACTACGAATAGTGGCATTATCTTTCACTGCTAATTTACTGTTACCATGAGAAACCAAACCTAAAGCCTGTAAATCTGCTTCCACCATTAATTTAACCAACTCTTCAAAGCTAACAGTCCGCTTCCAACCAAGCTTTTGTTCCGCTTTATCTGCATCACCAACTAATAAATCAACTTCTGCTGGACGTAAATACCGCTCATCAAAGGCTACATAATCTTCCCAATTAAGGTTGACATATTTAAAAGCAATATCCAAAAATTCTTTTACTGAATGGGTTTCACCTGTAGCAACTACATAATCATCTGCTTGTTGTTGCTGCAAAATTAACCACATTGCTTCTACGTAATCCTTCGCATAGCCCCAATCTCGTTTTGCGTCTAGATTACCCATATAAATCTTTTTCTGTTCCCCTGCTACTATCCGAGCCACAGCACGGGTAATTTTACGAGTCACAAAAGTTTCTCCACGACGAGGTGATTCGTGATTAAATAAAATTCCGTTACAGGCAAATAAATTGTAAGACTCGCGATAGTTCACCGTCTGCCAATGAGCGAATACTTTCGCGCAAGCGTAGGGACTGCGGGGATAAAACGGTGTATCCTCCACTTGGGGAACTTCTCGCACTTTACCAAACATTTCAGAAGAACCTGCCTGGTAAAAACGTACATCAAGCCCGGTACGTTTTTGATAATCTCGTAATGCTTCTAACAACCGCAATGCACCCATTCCTACAGCATCTGCGGTATATTCAGGAGAGTCAAAGCTGACACGTACATGAGACTGAGCGCCTAAGTTATAAATCTCATCTGGTTTTACGTTTTCTAAAATGCGACGTAAAGTAGTACCATCTGTTAAATCGCCATAATGGAGGAATAACCTGGCATCGTCACTATGAGGGTCAGTATAAATATGGTCAATGCGATCAGTGTTAAAAGTAGAAGTACGGCGAATAATACCGTGAACTTCATAACCCTTTTCTAATAACAACTCACTTAAATAAGAACCATCTTGACCAGTTATACCAGTAATCAACGCCCTCTTAGCCATGCTTTACCTCCCTGTAATTTCACATGAACATAAAAGTATACTAAAGAACATCAGCGAATCCCGGACGTAATTTTTTATATACCAAAAATCCGATCGCAAATACAATTCCTGATGCAGTATAAGCTACTCCCAACTCACCCCAATGCTTCATCTCCCCTGTTAAAACAAAATCGCGGTAAACTTCTGCGATCGCAGCCAATGGATTCAACCACAAAATCCAGGCTCGCCAACTTTCGGGAATTGCCGCAATTGGGTAAACTATGGGCGTTGCATAAAACCAAATATTCAGAATAACATTTAACGATTGCGGAATATCCCGTAAAAATACGGTTAATCCCGCAGCTAAGTAACCGAAACCTGCCGTAAGTAATAGCTGCGGTATCCAAACTAAAGGTAATAACGCCAATGTTGTATGTAAAGTCCCGGAAGAGACTGCTACAAAAAAAATCAGCAGAATCAAGCCAAAGGAGCTTTCGATAAAGGCTGAGAAAATCGGCACCAAAGGCAGTAAACTTAAGGGGAATACCACTTTCTTGACTAAATTTGGCTGACTAATTACCGAACCAGCAGCCATAACTAAACCAGTGCTAAAAGCAATCCACGGAAGCAATCCTGCAAATAGCCACAACCCAAAGGATAAATTTTCATTCGCGGGTAAGCCCTTAAGACTCAGCTTTACTTTTAATACTATGGAAAATACGTAAGTGTAAATCAGTAATTGCGATAGCGGGTTAACTATAGACCACAGATTGCCCAAAACCGAACCTTTATACCGCGCATCCAGATCTCGTCTGACCAAAGTTCTTAACAAATCGAACTTCGTCCACAAGCGATCGCTAATTGGTAGAATACGCCTCAACCTACCTGAAATCCTGTCTAGCAACTGCGCTGTTCGCATAGATTTCCGATTCCTCACTCACTATCTAGACACTGAAAAATAGTTAGCAATCAGCAGTCAAACTTAATTAACAACCGCTGAAAACCTCCATCATTCTTCTCTACAAACAACAGTCTACAGGAAATATTTTTTCTGTTACAGGTTATAAAAGCCACTACCCCTCATGACTAGAAGCAAAATTTTCAAACCATCATACAACGAATTGGATATCAATGGATTTTATATTGAGAATTGGGAATTGGGAATTGATAATTGGTAATTGGGAATTGGCAAATCTGAACTTCTAACTTCCCCCCATCCCCTTGTCTCCCCATCCCCCCATCCCCTTGTCTCCCTATCTTCCCCATCCGTACCTTATTCAGCTAAACTGAGTCTTGGTTTATTGCATTTATAATTCGGCATGGAAGTAGGACAAAAAGTTAAGGTAGTTCGTCTACGCGATCGCTTATCGTCTAGAAATACTGCTGGTAAGTTAGGTCTGGTCGGTACTATTAAAGGTTTTAAAATAACTGATGGTATGGGTGTTGGCTGTGTGGTTAAGTTTGATGACAATTCTGCAACTTGGTTTTTTGAAGATGAACTAAAAGTAGTGCAATAGAGGGAAGCGTCTTATATAAATCTGCTGTTAACTTGAAGTTGATTGTAAGAGCGGAAATTGGAATTTAAAAATAATGTCCCAGATATTGACCTTTTTGGGTGAAAGCACTGTAGCGAGAACTAAAATTGCGATCGCAACTGCTAAATCCCTGGCAACTCAAGGAAAGCGGGTACTTTTGGCAACTGATGCTCAACCCGTTTTACCTGTTATTTTAGGTGCGGAGTTGACTCCCGATCCTCAAGAAATTGGTGCTAATTTACAAGCGGTACAGTTTCAATCTTCGGTATTGTTGGAACGCAATTGGGAAGAAGTTAAGAAACTTGAAGCGCAATATCTTAAAGCTCCTATTCTTAAAGACGTATACGGGCAAGAATTATCAATCTTACCTGGGATGGATGGCGCTCTGGCACTTAATGCTATCCGCGAATATTTTGAAAGCGGTAAATATGACGTTATTGTTTACAACGGTACGGGCGATATTAACACTCTACGGATGTTGGGAATGCCCGAATCTATCAGTTGGTACGTGCGTCGGTTCCGACAGTTGTTCCTCAACTCGGATTTGGGTAGGACAATTTCCGAATCACCTTTTATTCAACCGTTAATTTCTACCTTTCTGAATGTTAATCCCACGGCGGATAATTTTACTCAGCCTACCAACCAAGCCAATAGCATCTTGGATAAAGGTAAACAAGTTCTTGCTAATCCCAAACAGTTTAGTGCTTTCTTGGTGACAACTGCCGACCCCATCGAAGCGATCGCAAGTCGTTATTTATGGGGAAGCGCTCAACAAGTTGGTTTAACTATTGGTGGAGTCATTGTAATTTCTCCCGATGGTAATTCAAACTTTTCCCAAGACTTTGCACCCCTACAGGTTACTAATATCCCAGATATTAAAGAAGGTAACTGGCAACCATTAATTGATGCTTTACCTGACTTTACCTCACTTGCACAAACTGCCCCCAAACCCATCGAAATTGATATAAACGCTCGTCAAGTGCGATTATTCTTACCCGGATTTGACAAAAAACAAGTCAAACTCACACAGTATGGGCCAGAAGTCACTATAGAAGCAGGAGACCAAAGAAGAAATATCTTACTACCTCCTGCCCTCAGTGGTAAACCCGTCACGGGTGCGAAATTTCAAAACCAGTACTTGATAATTTCGTTTTAGAATAATGCGAATAGGGCATGATGGGGCATTTTCTCGTTTTCTCGTTTCTCGTTCCCAGGTTCCACCTGGGAATGCCTTTCAAGAGGCTCTGCCTTTCCTCTTTAACTGGAGGCAGAGCCTCCTGTATAAGGGTTCCCAGCCAGAGACTGGGAACCAGTCACCCCTCTCTCCCTATTCCCTACTCCCTACTCCCTACTCCCTACTATTTAAAAATGTCTGAATCAAAATCACAATCAAATGCCGATCGCAGCGCTAAAACCAGACAGTTGCTAGGAATGAAGGGTGCAGCTTCTGGTGAAACTTCGATCTGGAAAATTCGCTTGCAGTTAATGAAGCCGATTACCTGGATTCCCTTGATTTGGGGGGTTGTCTGCGGTGCTGCTTCTTCGGGTAACTACACCTGGACTCTGGAAAATGTTCTGAAGTCAGCGGCTTGTATGTTGCTTGCAGGCCCAATTTTGGCAGGTTATACCC
Organism: Rivularia sp. UHCC 0363; assembly: GCF_034931125.1. Taxonomy (NCBI): domain Bacteria; kingdom Bacillati; phylum Cyanobacteriota; class Cyanophyceae; order Nostocales; family Rivulariaceae; genus Rivularia; species Rivularia sp. UHCC 0363. The sequence continues at coordinate 19,418 of NZ_JAYGHM010000052.1, forward strand.
AAACTTTAAACGAGTATTACGATCGCGAAATTGATGCCGTCAACGAACCCTATCGTCCGATTCCTTCCGGTGCAATTCCTTTACCCCAGGTAATTACGCAAATCTGGGTATTAATGATTGCGGGTTTAGGGTTGGCGATCGCCTTGGATAAATGGGCAGGAAATCAGTTCCCTACTATTTCAGTAACTGCGGTATTAGGCATAATAATTGCCTATATTTATTCCGCACCACCGCTTAAACTCAAGCAAAACGGATGGTTGGGCGGTTATGCTCTCGGTGCCAGCTACATTGCTTTTCCTTGGTGTACTGGTCATGCATTATTCGGCGAACTCAACGCTCAAGTAATAGTATTTACCGTTGTATATAGTTTGGCTGGCTTGGGAATCGCTATTATTAACGACTTCAAGAGCGTAGAAGGAGACAAGCAATTTGGATTAAAATCCTTACCCGTAGTTTTTGGTGTAAAAAAAGCAGCTTGGATTTGCGCCGGAATGATTGATATATTCCAAGTAGCGATCGCCGCATATCTAATTTATCTACACCAAAATTTGTACGCTGCCATACTACTTCTATTAGTAATTCCCCAAATTACATTGCAAGATATGTATTTCCTGCGCGACCCCTTAGAAAACGATGTAAAATATCAAGCTAGCGCCCAACCTTTTCTAGTCTTAGGAATGTTAGTCGCGGGTATAGCACTCGGTCATTCGGGTGTTTAATTAATTATTAGAGAGTAGGGTATAGGGCATTGGTATTTTTTATCACCGAGTAAAATTTTAAGGTCTGAGCAAGACGGATTTATCCGTGGTAATGACTCTACCGAAGCCCCTAAATTTAATTTATGGGGCATTAATTACGAATTACGAATTATACTCACCTTTGACCTCTAACCTTTAACCTTTGACCTCAAAATCGTGTTTCAAATAATTTATTACATAGTTAATGCGATTCAGCCGTTTTTAGTGCCTATTTGCTTCGTCAGCGCTTGGGGATTAGTTATTTTGGTCGGCTGGAGTATGTGGACAACAGCACGAGATAGCGTTGCGATCGCCAAACAAATGCATCAAATTCCGTGTTCTGGTTGTCAATATTTTACTGACGATTACCGTCTAAAATGTACCGTCAACCCTTCTATTGCTAATACCGAAGAGGCAATACAATGCATGGATTATCAACCTAAAACAAATCCGATGCTGTATTAGGATTTAATTATTGATAATTGGTTATTAAATAATGTTTGTTCAAAAATTATTAGATTGTCCGGAGTTTATCGCGGGTGACAATACTATTTTACGAGAATTGCTTCACCCCGATAAACAATCTTTGGAATTGCGCTATAGCTTTGCTCATGCGACACTACCAGTAGGAAAAACTTCTCAACCCCATTCTTTAAAAACTTCTGAAGTTTATTACATTCTTACTGGTAAAGGAGAAATGCACATTGACGATGAAACTCAAGTTGTCGAACCCGGTGATGCCGTTTATATTCCTCCCAATGCAAAGCAGTTTATTCGCAGTTGTGGAAACGAACCATTAGTATTTATTTGCATTGTAGACCCAGCTTGGCGTAAAGAAGATGAAACGGTTTACTAAGCTGCAAAATCAAACACGATGATATCGTTAATGTAGGGTAAAAGTTCTGCTTTAACTCGTTCGTGTTCTGGATGAGGTAAATAAGTATCTCGTGCTTCTATACTGTCGAAAGTCGTCAAAAACCCGTGAGTAAATTCTTTATTTAATCCTTCATTACTAGAATCATAACCACCAGAGAAATAGGTTATACCTGGGATTAATTCTTTTAATTCCGCTAGTTGATTAAATAATTCCTCTATTTTCTCGGCAGTTATTTCTGGTTTGAATTTTAACAGAGCCATATGTTGGATTTGAAGCATTTTTTATGATTCAATAGTTAATTATCTAAATCTTCTGTCAGAATATTACACTTAGTAACTATTACTAAAAATTCTAAGCAACTGTTATCAACTCCATTAAAAATATGCAGCGTCCTCTGCTTTACTTCAGCAAATTATTTATCCTATCCCTAGGAATATTTATTGTTTATACTTTACCAAGTTGTGCTGCCGAACCGACGAAAATACCATGCTCAGAGAAATTTTCTAACAGTCGATGTGCTTATAACTTAGACAAAATTTTACCAGAACTTAAAAAAGCCAACGTCATATATCTTGGGGAAACCCATGATAGTTCCCAAGACCACGAAAATCAATTAAAAATTATTCAAGAGTTATATAAGAATAATTCAAGAATTGCGATCGCGATGGAAATGTTTCAACGTCCCTTTCAGAAAGTTGTAAACCAGTACATTGCAGGCAAAATTACTGAAACCGAATTAGTCACAAAAACCGAATATACAACCCGTTGGGGTTTTGATTGGCAACTTTATGCTCCTATTTTACGATTTGCAAAACAGAAACAAATTCCAGTTTTAGCTTTAAACACAGCTAGCGAAATTACCCGTAAAGTTTCGCGAGAAGGTATAGAAACATTAACTAATGCCGAGAAACAATCGATTCCACCGATTACCGAAATTCGTTTAGATAATATAGCGTACCGTCAAATGGTACTAAAGGCTTTTCAACAACATCAAACTGCGGGACATGGAAACAGCAGTAGTGCAAATCGTTTTTTCCTAGCACAGGTATTGTGGGATGAAACAATGGCAGATGGTATTGCTAAATTTATCAACGCTAACCCGAATTATCAAGTAGTTGTACTAGCAGGACAAGGACATATTGTTTACGGTTACGGTATTCCCGATCGTGTGGAAAGACGAATTCAAGATAATAACAATAATAAATTCATTCAGCGATCGGTTTTATTAAGCGTTCCCGAAGTTACAGAAGTAGAGAAAGATAAATCTATAGCCGATTTTATATTGGAAAAATGATATTTGTTAATTTTGCACGACTACTTAATGAGTGAATTTTCAGCACAAAACCAGATAAATGAATAATATAAATAAATATTAAATTGTGGGATAAACATCCCCGCTCGACCAAATGTATTTTACAATTACTAATTTAAAAAATAGAAACTTCATTCATGAAAAACCTGACCAGAATTACTTTAAATTCAGAAGTAATGGGTGGTAAACCCTGTATCCGAGGAATGCGCGTCACAGTCGGTACCATAGTGGGTTTAATGGCATCCGGACATACACCTAATGACATTTTAAAAGCATATCCTTACTTAGAAGAAGCCGATATCTACGAGGCACTTGCTTATGCAGCTTGGCGAGTAGAAGAAATTGAAGTGCCTTTACAAAGTGCATGAAAATTTTGATTGATATGAATCTCTCCCCTGGTTGGGTTGCAGTTTTTAGGAAGTACAATATCGAAGCTGTACACTGGTCTACGATTGGTAAACCAGATGAAAAAGATACGGTAATTATGGAATGGGCAAGAAACAATAGTTACATTGTTTTTACTCACGATTTAGATTTCGGAACTTTGTTAGCAGTAACTCAATCTTATACACCTAGTGTGATTCAAGTTCGTACCCAAGATGTTTTACCTGTCAGCATCGAAAATCTAGTTATTTCAGTCCTGAGCCAATTTGAAACACAATTAAATAATGGTGCTTTAGTTACTGTTGACCAAGCTAAGTCTAGAGTGCGAATTTTGCCAATTAGACCTGAATCAAAATAATTTAACTGTATTAGCGTCAACGTCAGCAACGGCAATAAAAACGCATTTATGTGGAAAAACTCAGCTTTTTTAATAAACCGGGTTTCTCCACAAATGACTTAGCATTAAAGCCAATTATTATCTCATATTATTATCTAAATCGGGAGTAGTTTTTTCAGCAGTATCCGCATACATTCCACCAAAGTCTTTTACAGCTTCTGCGGATTCTTTACCAATTCTCTTAACTCTTTCCAGAGGAGCATCTTCTGTTTGACGAGCTTCTTTGTTCCATTCTCCCACAGTTTTAGGTCGATCGGAATTGTTTTGGTCTGTTAATTGCTCAACTTTATTAGTTAAAGCTTGTCCTCTATCCATCCCCGCAATATTTGTGGTTAGCAGCAGAAAGCCAACTAAAACAACAGCGAAAAACTGCTTCACCTGAAGCTGCTTAAACATAACACCAATATTCGCGATCGCGCTTTTAATTACATTTCTCATCACAAAACTCCGTTGGTTCATTCTTAATACTTTTCCCCGATTCAGCATTATAGGCTCGCTTTGCTTTGAAAATTTATGCAAAATTCAACCTATATCAAACCATTTAGCTGTCCTGGATACAAATCAAGATTACATATAAACCAATTCATCATTCCTCTAACAGAAGTTATAGTTTTGTTGCACGTAAGATAGATTTATTATTTATCAATAGTGTTTTTAAGATATCTTCTCAGTAGTTTCACTTATGAATAATCAGGAAATCCTTTGCAGTAAGGGGTCTGAGGCTTTTCCTATTTCTTTTTTTTGTGCTATTTATTAGAAAGATAAACTTGTATATAGAAATACAGAACACTGTAATTGCGATCTTCAGTAGGTGTAAACAGAATTTAAGAAACTTGTAGAAAAAATAAATTAAAGTCTACTGAGATTTAGCGAAACATAGAATATATTTTTCGTAACACTTAATACACCTTGGTTTAAGCCTATTTACCTTGATACCGTGTTAATTTTAAACCGGATTAATTTGTTAGTCTATTATAAGTAACCCATAAAAACTATTAGAAAAAATTTATATGATATTTTGATTCCAGTTAGTTGCCTTTTTCTCGTGACATTTGACACTACAAGTTTTAGTTTATATATATAGAAGTAATTGTGCGCGAATATACTCAGGTTTATTTAGCACCTTTTAAGCGAAGCTATTAAAATTATTCAGCGGTCGAGTTGACCATGCAGCAGTATTCAAGCTTACCAGAGCAAAACACACAACTAAATGCCAATTCATCGACAGTTTTGACAACCATCGAGCAACTTCGAGCCGAGTTGTGGCTGGAACGTAGTTTGAATCAACTGCAAAGTCGTCTTTGCAATTTTCTGACTTTAGCTTTGTCCTTTGAACAAGACGAAAAAACAACCATTGACAAACAAGCAGAAATTTTTCAGGTAGTAGTAGACGAACTAGAAACCGCAATTAATTCCAGCATAATGGCGATCGCCTCACCTGCGATCGTCGCGATCGCCATTGTCCAACCACAGCAACCTGTATGTAAGATTTGCTATATTTCCCCGAAAAATCCTCAAGCACCATTAACGATAACGAATCGTCGAGGTGAAAAAAGTCATTTAACGCTGAATTCGGAGATCCAGTTAGAAGAGTTACAGCAACTGGAACAATCACAAATGGCTTGCTGCTTGAGTAATGACTCAATTGGAACTGTTGGCTGGTTAATTACTTCTGCGACTTCCACAAATTCTTATTCAGGTATAATTGTTAGCGAAATACCCAAGTTAATCGCAAAAGCTGCCCAAATATGTACAGTAGCTTTAACCCAACTCAAACAAATCGAATCGCTACACCAACAAGCACTGAATCTAAATAATGGTAATCAGGAACTAGAGCGTACCAATCAACTGAAAAACCAATTTTTGGCAAATACAAGTCATGAGATTCGCACTCCTTTGAGTTCAATTATTGGCTTCACTCATTTATTGTTAGCTCAAGGTTATGACCCAAGTAGGCAGCGTCATCATGAATATTTAAACATTATTCAGGCTAGCGGTAAACATCTTCTGGCTTTAATAAACGATATTCTTGATTTATCTAAAATTGAAGCCAACCAGTTAGAAGTTAATTGGGAAAAAATTGATTTACCACAGTTGTGTCGTAATGTATTAGCACTAATCAAAGAAAAAGCTGCTAATAAAGGTTTGCAAATACGTTTGGAAGTAGACGTTAATGCTAAAAATATCATCGCCGATCCGTTGCGACTTAAACAAATACTATTAAATTTACTTTTTAATGCAGTAAAATTCACTAACACCGGAACAGTTGGTTTAGAAGTTAGACCCCAAGATGACCAAAACGAATTCATGCGTTTCACAGTTTGGGACACCGGAATTGGAATTACCGAAAAACATCAAAGCCAACTCTTTGAGCCATATTTTCAAATTTTTAACGATAACGTTTCTAGTGAAGAAGGTACGGGTTTGGGTTTAGCGCTGACTCGTAAATTAGTTGAAATTCACGGGGGTTGGGTTGAAGTAGAGTCAGTTGTAGATCGAGGTTCGCATTTTACAATTGTGCTTCCTGTAGAACAAGAGCAAGTTGCTGTGAGCGATACCGTCGCTGAATTTCAACCCCAACAAAATCGCGATCGCAACATAACTACTTCAGGAGATTCAAATATCCTCCTAGTGGAAGATGACATATCTAACGCTAAGTTAATCAAAACTTTTCTAGAAAGATTGGAATATCAAGTAACCTGGGTCAAAACCGCCGACCAAATGTGGGATGCTTTAAAAGGGCAGGATTATTTCCTGATTTTAATGGATATTGTTTTACCAGATGCCAACGGTTTAGCATTAGTCAAGCAGTTGCGAAAAAATCCCCAATATTCTCATATTCCCATCGTTGCTGAAACTGCAATGGCAATGAAAGGCGATCGCGATACTTGTATTGCAGCAGGAGTAAACGATTATATTTGTAAACCGATTGATTTACAGCTTTTAGAAATAATCGTATCTCAATATGTTGCAGCGGATTAAGCAAAGCAGTTGTAGATTTTGGATTTTAAATAAAAATCTTTACTACTTCACCACATTAATGAAAGCGGGGTAAAGGATAAACGATTTATCTTTCGATTAATTTCCCCAATATCTCTCTTAAAATAGAAGAAATAAAGTGATATAATTCTGCGCTCGGATTAGGAAATTATGTATATAGAAAAATTAGAGCAATTAAAAGCTTTATTCAAAGATATGGAACAGGCTCTAATTGCTTATTCCGGTGGGGTTGATAGTACTTTAGTTGCTAAAATTGCTTATGATGTTTTGGGCGATCGGGCTTTAGCGGTAACTGCTGTTTCACCGAGTTTATTACCCGAAGAATTAGAAGATGCCAAAATCCAAGCAGCAACAATTGGGATTCGTCATCAAGTCGTCGAAACCCATGAAATGGAAAATCCCAATTACACTTCAAACCCCGTCAACCGCTGCTATTTTTGCAAAAGCGAATTACACGATACCCTAAAACCTTTAGCCAAACAATGGGGTTATCCTTACGTTATAGACGGGGTAAATGCAGACGATTTACACGATTATCGTCCCGGTATTCAAGCTGCAAAAGAAAGAGGTGCGCGTTCTCCTTTAGCAGAAATTGGTGTAAGTAAACTAGAAGTTCGCCAAATTTCCCAACATTTGAGTTTAGCTTGGTGGGATAAACCAGCACAACCTTGTCTGAGTTCCCGCTTTCCTTACGGTGAAGAGATTACCGTAACTAAATTGCAGCGAGTCGGTAGAGCAGAAATCTATTTACGTAAACTGGGATGGAATAACTTACGAGTCCGTTCTCAAGATGATACAGCGCGGATCGAATTACCACCAGAACAAATTCAAAACTTTGTGCTGAACACAGATTTAGAATCAATCGTATCTGCTTTTCAAGAATTTGGTTTCATTTATGTAACTCTAGATTTAGAAGGTTATCGCAGCGGTAAATTAAATCAGGTTTTAAAGAAAGAAGCCTTAGCAGTGAAAAATTAATCAATTAAGTAGGTCGGCAGAAATAAACAGAACTATGTAACAGAATGTAAATTAGGTCTAAACTCTTACCCCTACAGCAAAGCTGCCCACTGCCTACTGCCTTGTCCTAATTACAATTTTCAAGACCAACCTACTTATCAGTCTTACTCCTATCCCGGTGAAGGATTACCTATCTCAAGGAGTAGGGGGAGAAGAAATTATATCGGTATTCCCCATTCTCCATTCCCTATTCCCTCCCCAGACGAAATGTTTAATTTATTTTGCACGAATACTTATAAGATATGAATCCAATAACAGTAATTGGTGGTGGATTAGCTGGAACCGAAGCAGCATGGCAAATTGCTCAAGCTGGAATTCCGGTAATTTTTTATGAAATGCGTCCGCAACGTTTCGGAGGAGCGCATCATACGGAACATTTAGCCGAATTAGTGTGTAGTAATTCCTTCGGAGCAATGGCAACTGACAGAGCCGCTGGTTTGCTGCATGAAGAGTTACGTCGTCTTGGTTCAATCGTGATTTCTAAAGCTGACGAGCATCAGGTTCCTGCTGGTGGAGCCTTAGCGGTCGATAGGGGTGTATTTAGTCAAGATTTAACCGAAACACTCAGCAGTCATCCCTTAATAGACTTTCGCCGGGAAGAATTACGCGAAATCCCTGAAGGAATTGTAGTTTTAGCGACTGGACCTTTAACAAGTCCCGATTTAGCAGCAGATTTAGGTCGCTTCACCGGGATGGAATATCTCAGCTTTTTCGATGCGGCCAGTCCCATAGTTGTGGGAGAATCAATTAATCACGACGTTGCCTTCATGGCATCTCGTTACGATAAAGGTGAAGCAGCTTACCTCAACTGTCCCATGAATAAAGAGCAATATCTGCGATTTTGGACAGAATTGCGTCAAGCCGAACAAATTGAATTAAAAGGCTTTGAACGAGAAAACGCCAAATTTTTTGAAGCTTGTTTACCCATCGAAGAACAAGCGCAACGCGGTGAAGATACCATGCGTTACGGACCCCTCAAACCAGTTGGTTTAACTCCTCCTTCAGTCGCGGGATGGGGTAATGATGCTCCTTCCGAAGAAATTCCAGAAGTAGAAGTTAGAAAAGACCGTCCTTACGCTGTTGTGCAGTTACGTCAAGAAGACAAAGCCGGGAAACTGTGGAACATGGTCGGGTTTCAAACAAACCTGCGGTGGGGAGAACAAAAACGGGTATTTCAGATGATTCCTGGTTTAGAAAATGCCGAATTTGTCCGATTGGGAGTAATGCATCGCAACACCTTTATAAATGCACCCCAATTAATGATTCCCACACTGCAATTTAAATCGCGTCCCACCTTACTAGCAGCCGGACAGATTATTGGTACAGAAGGATACAGCGCCGCATCCGCCGGAGGTTGGTTAGCGGGAACAAATGCCGCCCGAATCGCTTTAGGAAAAGAACCCCTAACCATGCCCAATACAACCATGATGGGGGCGCTATTTGACTTCATCAGTTCCGCATCCCCAAAACACTTCCAACCAATGCCCCCCAACTTCGGTATATTGCCCGACTTAGGAGTGAAAATCAAGAACAAACGCGAACGTTACGGAAAATATCGCGATCGCGCTTTGGAACAGTTGTCAATTATCAATGAGGTTAAAGGTTAAAGGTTAAAGGTCAAAGGTTAAAGGTGTAATAACTTCTAACTTCTAACTCCTAACTTATCTCCCCATGCTTGAATCCGAACGCTATTTATTTGATTTACAAGGATTTTTAGTTGTTGAAGATATTCTTAACGACGAAGAAATTGCTGCTTTGAAGGAGTTGATCGATAAACAGGTTGCGATCAAAAACCAACCGTCAGCGTCTAAGTTACGGTTTGATAGTTTGCTTTCCTGGGGAAAACCTTTCCGAAGTTTGATCGATAACTCCCGCATAACTCCTTATTTATCCGAGTTACTTGGAGGCAAATTTCGCTTAGACCATGATTATCTTCATATTATTCGTCAAGGTGTTGGTCCCATCGGCTGTTATTTGCACGGTGGGGGGACTCCCTACGACCCAACCCAGTATTACTCATTCCGTAACGGTGGAATTTACAATGGTTTACTAGCGGTTGCTTACGAATTAAACGACGTAGATCCCGGTGATGGGGGATTTGCTTGTATTCCCGGTAGTCACAAAAGTAATTTACCCTGTCCCCAATCATGGCTTAATTTAGAGTTTCCCAAAAGTTGCGTTAAATCAGTTACCGTTAAAGCTGGAAGCGCCATTATATTTACTGAAGCTTTGACTCACGGTACTCTACCTTGGCAAGGGAAAAACGAGCGTAGAACATTATTTTACAAATATTCTCCCGCTTCATATGCATGGTTGAGAAATTATTATAATCCCGATAATTTTACAGATTTAACTTCATCTCAACGAGAAATCCTCAAAATACCTGGAATTTACCCTTGAACAGGTCAAAGGTTAAAGGTTAAAATTCATCACTCCTAACTCTCCATCATGTATTCCTAGGACTCTAACCATTGCAAAACACGTTTTTCAATTCTTAGAAATTACTGGGGAGTGCTATATACGTTTTAACAATTTTTTCCGGATGATGCAGTAAGATATTTTTCCATTACGTAATTGATGAAGTTTTCTCCTCTGCATTCTACTTGTTGTTCTTTAATAACAGAGAAACCCATACGCTGAAAAAACGGTTTCGCGGTAATACTTGCTTCCACGTACAAACGATGTATTTCTAATTCGTAAGCCTTTGCTTCAATTGCCTGGTAAATTTTACTACCCACACCCATTCGCTGATAATCTTTATGACAGTAGAAACAATCTATATGTCCGTTAGGTTCTAATTCGCCAAAGCCTGCAATTATACCGTTATTATCGGCTACATAAGTAAATTTTTGCGAGCAAACATTTATCCAATCCCGAAAATAAATATCATCCGGGGCCCATGCTTTCACCTGATTTACCGAGTAGTTGCTAATATTAACTTCACGTACTGTTTGATGGAATAATCTGGCAATTTGCTCGGCATCTTGTTTATTAAATAATCGTATTTTCATTGAGATTGGGGATGGGTAATGGGTAATGGGTGATGGGTGATGGGGAGAAATAGGAGTTATCAAAACTTTGTAGTGTCCGCTATCTTGCTCCCTAGCTGTTTCATATACAATTCCCAATTCCCAAATAAAAAATCCCACAGAACTTTAAATTGAGAGGGATTTAAATATATTGGAATTTAAACAAAAATATTAGTTAGTTACAGCGTGCCATCTGATATATTGCATTTCTGCCCAAGTTTGATTTTGGTGGAAAATTTGGGCAATTTTTGACCATGTTGTGCGTGAAGTATTAGCAAGATCGTATTTTTTTAAATCCCCAAATTGGCAGAACATTTTATATGACCAAGTTGGCTCGTATCCCATCACTCTTGCTATTGCAATCCAGTCTGCTAATGAAAATAATGAGATATCAATTGAGGATTTATTTTTCAGGTCATCTGAACTGATAGTCTTAGCTAATAACATGGCATTCCTATTAAAAAAATATTGTTGACGAACAACCAGAAATATATAGAATTAGGATTACTTATTTGGTTGTGAAAAATAAAATCCACCTCGGTTTTCACATATTTATATTGAAATGTCAAGTCAAATTAAATATATTTCTGAATAATATTTTTTTGCCAATACAATTTGCCATGAATTTACGCTTGGCTTTGACTTCTCAACGCTGAACCTACTTCCTTGGAATTTACAAAGTGCATATTCCATTGATATCTAATATCCGTAAAGCTGGGGAATAGACTTACTCTTTTATACTTGGTGAAAAATCATCTAAAAATAGCAGACGAAATTTTTTTAAATTTCAATTATTTTTGTGTTTAATTTCGGATTTTTTTGGGAACAATCAACATGGTATTGCAGCCCAGAGTACGGTTAATCAGAAAATATGAGAGCATTCTTTCCCCAACACCAAAAAAAATATTTCCGTCTACGTATTGTTTTTTGTAGCGTTCTGTGCTTATTATTAGTCTTAACTCCGGTATTTTCAGTTCGCGGTCAGGGAAACTCGAAGCAAACGATTGACCAACTTAAGCAGCAGCGAAAACAGATTAAGCAAACTCATCAAAGTACGGTCAAAGAAAAAAATCGTCTAAATAATTTGCAGCAAGAAGCCGAAAAACGTCTTGGTGGTTTACAAGAGAACTTACAAACAACTGATAGTCAGATTCAAGACAGCGAAAAACGCTTACAAATGGCAACCCAACTTCTGCAACAGCTGCAAGCAGATTTAGCAGTAGCGGAAGTATCCTACGCAGAACGTCAAAAATCAACTATTGCTAGACTCAAATTTTTGCAACGTTCCACTACTAGTCAAGGGTGGGCTGTTTTATTACAAAGCCGTAATTTAAATGACTTTCTCAGTCGTCGTCGTAACTTAAAGTTAGTTTATCAAGCCGACCAAAAAGTTTTAGCAAAATTAACCCAGGAAGCGAATCGAATAATTCAGCAAAAAACCGATATAGAAGGGAAAAAGAACGAAATTGCTTTGATTAGACAGCAATTATTGGCACAGAAAGCCGATTATCAAGGTCAAGCGGAATCACAAACCGAATTAGTGCAGCGTTTAAATAGCGATCGCCTTGCATTAGATGCAGCTAGAATTCAGTTAGAGAAAGATTCACAATCGATAGCAACCTTAATTGAGAGAAAAGTTGCCGAACAACAAGCCATAATTGCAGCCGCAAAAGCCCGCAGTCAAGCAAGAAACTTTGTGCGTGGAAGCGGTATCATGGCATTTCCCAGCGACGCTTACATCAGCAGTCCCTTTGGTTGGCGATCGCACCCAGTTCTCGGATATCGTCGTCTGCACGCTGGTATGGATTTTGCGGCTAGTTACGGTAGTACAATTCGCGCCGCAGATTCGGGAACCGTCATCTATTCGGGTTGGTACGGTGGTTACGGCAAAACTGTAATTATCAACCACGGTAACGGAATCACCACACTTTACGGACACGGTAGCCAACTATACGTACAGGAAGGAGAAAGCGTCAAACGAGGACAAGCCATATCCGCAGTCGGTTCTACAGGCTTATCAACGGGGCCTCATTTACACTTTGAAGTCCGTAAAAACGGCACTCCTGTAAATCCCGCAGATTATCTTTAACAGTTAGGAATTAGGAGTTAGAAGTTAGGAGTTACGAGTTAAGAGTAGTGCGAGCATCTTGCTCGCTATTTAACTACCCCATCCCCCCATCTCCCCATCTCCCCATCTCCCCATCCCCCC
>NZ_JAYGHM010000052.1:32557-38354 GCF_034931125.1 Rivularia sp. UHCC 0363
CTCCCCATCCCCCCATCCCCCCATCCCCCCATCCCCTCTTCCCTCATCTCATCAAGAAAGCGGAATAAAAAACTTCATTTTGGGAATTTGACTTAAAGTTTCATCACCACCCGATTGATTATTTGTAATTAGATTCAAAGACTTAGTTTCTGGGGAAACTTTACCCATAAAAATAAACTCCCCTTTGAGAGTAGTACCTGGTAAAATTTCCACATCTGGGTTAGTTGCTGGTGCAGCTAAACTGTAATTTTTGCCTAAATCGTCAACAAGCACCATTTCCTTACCGTTCCTGTTGAGTTCGATAGTATTTTTGGAACCGTTGGTAACAGACATTTCGACTTTGGTACTATCTTTTGTAAAGGAAATCTTTGTTAGTATTCCTACAGTCCCGTTAGGATGAGTGGTTTGAACATTCAATGTTTTTTCTGTAGGTAAAACGCTAACTTGACTCGACTGCGTAACCGAAGTCTTGCTTGTTACTGGGGGCTTAGTTACAGAAGCGTCATCGACAGTTCCCGGTAATTCGGTAGCAGTGCGATCGATTTGTTTGCTGAGTAACTGCTGTGCTTGCTTGTTAGTCAAGAAAAACCAAATTCCCGCACCAGATATCAGCACTAAGGTAAATACTACCCCTAATAGAAAACTACCACAGCCATTTCTTTTCATATTATTGTCAGTTTAAGAAATTAATTTTAGTAATATACAACTGTAAAGTAACTTTTATTGCGTGTTTGCTATAGTCTTTTTTGTAACTTTTTGATAAATTTTAGCTAGTATTTAACCTTTGTGGAATGAATAATACCTTGTTGCTTGTCTCTGGTAAGGAATACAGTATTTTGAGGCTCTGCTTCTAGTCTGGAAGCAGTAATCTTGCTCGTATTCTACATCTAAACTAAATAAGTAAAAGCCTACAATCTAGACAAACCTTTTTTTGGTTCTTTACTTTCTTTAATTGCCTTATTAAGTGAATCTTGAGTAGATTGTGAATCGTTTTTACTATTTACGAATAACTGTTGTAGCGGAATATAAAACTCAATTTTAGGACGACGGCTTAAGGGTTGGTCGCTACCTATTTGATTATTGGTAATTAGAGTTAAACTATTCGCTTTTGCAGTAACTCCACCTTCAAAAACTAATTCTCCTTTAAAACTTTGACCTGATTCAATTTCTAGGTCGGGATTATCAGCAGGTAACTTAAAATTGTATTTGTTCCCTAAATCATCCACAAGTACAACTCCTTTACCATGCAGGTTAAGGTAGATAGTATACAAAGAACCGTTTGTTACAACCATTTCGACAATAGTATTTTGTTTAGTAAAAGAAATATTAGTTAATCTTCCCACAGTTCCGTTAGGATGTTCTGCTTTAACGTTTAAAATTTTCTCTACTTCGATTAAACTATCGCTATCGTTAATTAAGGATTGAATATCAGATATTTTTTGTCCATCGGGATTTATTTTGTCGATGATTATTCGCTGCACTTGTCTGTTGTTGAACACAAGCAACACGCTAACACAAGCTATTAGCAAAACCGCAGAGACTATTCCTAGCACAAAGCCACTGTTGCTATTATCTATATCAGAAGTATTGTTGATTATTTTGTGTTTAAAATTATGTTTTAATTTATTTTTAGTCATATAATATTGCTTTTAATACTGCATGACTATAAAATAGCTTTTTTAGGTGTTTACATCAGTCTGCAAGGTAACTATTAGTGCTGTTTATCGATCTGATTTATAAAAATTACAGAGAGCAAATAGTATACTTATGTAGCCAGCAAAGGAAATAAGAGGTATACTGTTTATTAATATTGCGAGGGCGCGTAGCTCAGTGGATAGAGCGGCAGATTCCGGTTCTGTAGGTCGGGGGTTCAAATCCCTCCGCGCTCGTTTTATTATTATGACTGCTTGCTTATTTCTGGCTGGAAGGTCTGAGAAAATAGATTACGTTGACAGCCTAAAAGGACTATAATCAAATGTTTGGTTATCGTGATTACTCTTGTCTATGGCTGCGAACACTACCGATTTAGAAAAACGTCTATGGGATGCTGCTGATGAGTTAAGGGCTAATTCTAAGCTGAAATCTTCGGAATATTCTGTACCTGTTTTGGGTTTGATTTTCCTCCGCTACGCTGACTGGAAGTTTACCCAAGCTGAAAAGGAATTGAAGGATAAAGGTAGCAGTAGACGGGGTATTTCTGCATCGGATTATCAAGCTCGAAGTGTAATGTTTTTACCGGAAGCTGCACGGTTTTCTAAGCTGTTGGATTTACCGGAAGGGGCTGATATTGGTAAAGCCATAAATGAGGCTATGAAAGCCATTGAAGATGAGAATACACAGTTAAATAAATTAGAAACAACCACAGAAGCCTTTGCACGTACCAAAATTTGGGATGATGCAGTAGAAGCGATTTTAAGTAGCCCGAATCGCCCGAATCGCCCGCAGGCTGGAAGCCTGGGGCTACAGGAACAAAGCCTGCCTTCGCAGGCTGATATATTAGCCCACGAAGGTGGGCTTGGTAATTGTAGCCGCACCCTTGAGGGTGTTGGTGGTGTCTTAACCGAAGAAGAGTTAGCAATTTTTGATTTACTCACCAAACCTCAAATAGAACTTAGTCAAGTAGAACAAAAACAAGTAAAACAGGTTGCCAAAGAATTATTAACAATCTTGAAAACAGAAAAATTAGTTTTAGATTGGCGAAAACGACAACAAACAAAAGCTAGTGTAGAAGTTGCCATCAAAGATATTTTAGATAGACTACCCGAAAGTTACTCTATCGAATTATACAACCAAAAATGTCAAGAAGTCTTTCAACATATTTACGAATCTTATAACGGGAAAGAACGCAATATTTCTGAATCGTGAAGACGTAGCAATGCTACGTCTCTACATACTATCCAGAAATAATAATCAAAAGACTAATCAGCAATAAAATCGCTATGACCAGTATAAATGTAGTCAACCTGACGGGAAGCGAGTTTCGTTTCTAACTCCACAGCATAGTGAGACTCTTCTGTTGCAATCAACCTTGCTTTATAATCTCCTGGCTCTATTACCCGCAATTGTTTTATATCTATAGTTGAAGATTGTCCGGAAGAAGGTTTAAGGTAAGTAATATACCTAACTTTCAAAATACCCGATATAGTTGATATTTCTTCCTTACCAACCAAACCATCAACAATTGCGATCGCCATTTTATCCGCATCAAACAGTTTCATGTCTTTGTCGGAACTAATAAAGCAGCATTCAATTAAAATTGCTGGCATTGAGGTCAATTCTAAGACTCGGAATCTAGCTTGTTTGACACCCCGATTAAAAAATCCTAAAGAGACAATATTACTCAGTACTGACTGGGCTAAAGGTCGAGCAGCGCTAGTAATATCATACACATAAATTTCACTACCATTAGCTCTCGGACTACTAAAAGAATTGAAATGAATAGAAACAAAGTAATCAGTATCAAGTTGATTAGCTTTTCTTGCTCTTTGCATCAAGGAATCATCAGTACTGTAAGCCGATTTAGGGGTAACAGAAACAGCTTTATGTCCTCTTTGATTGAGCTTACTAATAACTAATTCTCCGACCAATTTAGTTAAAGCATCTTCACTGTACTGGCTAGTACGAGCGCCGGTATCGTAGGGAGGGCAGTTATGACCGATATCTATAGCAAATAACATTCGCGCATCTCCTTGTTTTTTCTACTACAATTCGATACACCCTTAAATATGAATACTTATTAATTAAGTCAAAGCTCAATTAAGCAAGGCAAATATCAAATAAATACATTCTGATAAAATGTATATAACTTTGATAATTGGCTCTCGTAAAATGCTAATATTTCTAACTAATATTGTAAAAAATATCTGTTTAAAATTTAATAAAAAATGTAGCTTTGGGTAAAAAAAAAGACTAATGTTTATGCTTGTTTATCTTTTTTTTATATAATAAATGGTAATTAATCTAACACCATTATTATTATTTTATTGGTATATACCGAGTGGTAACTTTGATTAGCTGTGGTTTTATGCTCGGAATAGTTACCGTGCGATAATATTGAAATTTTTTTAATTTAAAATAGAAGTATAGTTTCGATTATGTGTAATACTTAATATTCTTTGCATCCAAAATTGCCTAAACACCCATGCTTTGCTACGACTAATAATAATCTGCAAGAGTTATACAGCGAGAATCGGGAATGATTGATAATAAGAAATGTTTAAAATTAGTAATGTCATCTGCATATCTGCTAGTATCCCACGGAAGTAGAGACCCGCGCCCGGAAGTTGCGATGGAAGAATTAGCGCGAAATTTGCAAAATAAGTTGGCTTCAAATGATAAAACGCAATATGCTTTCAATGTCGGTACGGCTTATTTAGAACTACATCCCCAACCGTTACACGAACAAATCGTAGATTTTAGCAGGAAAGCGATCGCTGACGGATGCCGTCATTTAAAGATAATACCTTTATTTTTATTGCCAGGAATTCACGTTACCGAAGATATTCCGCAAGAAGTGGAATTAGCTAAAAAAACTTTGGGAGAAGATATTGCGATCGAGTTGCAACCATATTTAGGTTCTCACTGTGGTTTGCAAAAGTTACTAACTAGAAAAATCACCGATCCGTCAGTAGGCAGAATAATTGTAGCCCACGGTAGCCGTCGCGTCGAAGCGAATACTAGTATTGAAGAAACAGCAATTTCTGCAAATGCGGTTGCTGCTTATTGGGCTGTATCTCCAAGTTTAAAAGATATTGTTGCTCAGTTAGTGGCTGATGGTAAGCAAAAAATCGCAATTATACCTTATTTTCTGTTTCCTGGTGGTATTACCGATGCCATCGCAGAATCTATACAAGATTTAAAATTACTGTTTCCTAGGGTAAATTTTCAGCTATACGAACCTTTGGGAGGAAATGGGGAATTAATCGATTTGATTGGGGAATTGATGCAAAAATGAACCGGGATATGCAAAAAGCTGCGGGTAAAGTCTATTTAGTCGGTGCGGGGCCCGGAGACCCTGGATTGATGACTATCAAGGGAAAGGCGTTGTTAGAAGCTGCGGACGTTGTGATTTATGATGCTTTAGTCAGTCCGTCTATTCTCTTAATGATTAATCCCCATGCTGAAAAAATTAATGCCGGTAAGCGCCGGGGTAGGCATTCTTTATTACAAGATCGAACAACTGAATTATTGATTGAAAAAGCTCAAGATAATGCGATCGTAGTGCGTCTAAAAGGAGGCGACCCCTTTGTTTTCGGGCGCGGTGGCGAAGAAATGGAGGATTTAATTAAAGCTGGTGTATCAGTGGAAGTAGTGCCGGGAATTACAGCGGGAATCGCGGCTCCTGCCTATGCAGGTATTCCTTTAACCCATCGCCTTTATAGTTCTTCGGTCACATTTGTTACCGGACACGAATCTACAGGAAAATATCGTCCCGCAGTGGATTGGTCGAGTATTGCTAAAGGTTCAGAGACAATCGTGATTTACATGGGAATTCACAATTTAGCTTATATAGTAGAACAACTATTAAAAGCCGGGTTGAGTGCAGATACTCCCATTGGTTTAATCCGTTGGGGAACTCGTCCCGAACAAGAAGAATTAATCGGTAAATTAGCAACAATTGTCGAAGACGTGGAAAAAAACAGCTTTGAAGCACCTGCGATCGTTGTAATTGGTGCGGTGGTGAAATTGCATTCGGTATTGGGTAATGGGTAATGGGTAATGGGTAATGGGTAATGGGTAATTGCGAATAGATCACAGAACCAAGTGCGTTAATTTCAAGAAACCGCTCCAATGTTAG
>NZ_JAYGHM010000052.1:38608-48645 GCF_034931125.1 Rivularia sp. UHCC 0363
CCCTAATAAATTCGGATCTAGCTTTCTGATTTGATGAAATTTAGCAAGTCCTTCTAGTTCCATAATCCTTTCTCTTGTACTTTTACTTATGCTGTTGGTTCACCAAAACCAAACATATTAAACAGCCAGTGATACCATTCGGGTTTATTTATAAAAACCTTTAAAGCTGACTCTAAATCAACATCCAAATCTCTATTTTGGATATCAATAATTAATTTATAAGTTAGTTCCAAGTGAATTCTATCCGACTTAGAAAAGAAAATAAATTTTCCATTATGAGAATTTTTTAGCTGACTTATCTTTTCTTTAGCGACAGCACCTTTAATTTCAGTTAAGCGCTCATCCCGGAATAAACTAAAGCTGTCTTTGGGGTGCAAGCATACTAACTCGTTGAAATTACCAATTCGACTAGTAAAAGACTGATTAGGAGATACTTGCAGAAAACCCAGTACATAGTTTTGACGCTCGGTTTCAATCACAATATGCTCTGGTAAAACTCGTTTTCCTAACTTATATAAAGTCAATTTAATCGGTTTGATATTATTGAAAGCTTCAGCAATAGTCTTGAGTTTACCGATATCATCCGAATCAGAAATAATCGGCAGTTTATGATATTGCGCTTCCAAATAAGCTTTTTGCTTGGTTAAATACTCAATTACATATTTTTCTATTCGCTTTTCATTATCTTCAACTTCAGGAACAAGCTTTTTTACCAGGTCTTCCATGTCAACTGAACCCGGGGTCTGAATTTCCCGTACAATACCCAGTAATGCTTGTTTAAATAGCTGTTGCTCGGAAGCTAAAATTCGTAACTGCTGTTCTATTTTTTCATTACCGTCTAACTTCCGAACATTTTCCTTTATAGAAGGTAAAGGAATTTGACAAACCCGATAATTATAGTATTCAGCGGCTCGGTTCAAAACCGCACGTACAGATTTTTGTTCGAGAATATCCTCTAAATCTTCAGCTAAAAATATTTTTTCTAAAGGAATATTTATAGTTTGCAGCTTGACTTTGAGAATAGATAAAAGTTCGTTTTCTTGCGGTCTTTGTAACTGAATTTGATACTGAGATACTCGACCAATAATTGAGTTATCAAAAGTATGTTGAAACTGTTCCCAGCGGTCGGGAAACATATTTAGGATAATCAAGCTATTAGGAACGTGGGTGAAAATTTCCTTAATAGTCTCTCCAAACTGGTGCAATATCTCCTTATTTTGGGGAAGTCCCAATCCTTCCAACTGGTCGAAAATAATAATTAAAGGTTGATCGAGGATAGATAATTTACCTAAAACCGAAATAGCTTCTAAAGAAAATTGTTCTAAGCTAAGGTTTTCTTGCCAATTTGGTAAACCAACTTTTTCTGCTTCCTCTGTTGATAAAGCCTGACCTGCTAGCCAACGTGTAGCAATATTTTTGTAATTATAATCAGTGTAGCTACAATATTTAATAATTCCCCTAAGAATTGAGAAAGCAAAACCACCAGCAGAGTAATTTTTGTCCCACCACTCATTGATTCTTTTTTGAATTTGCTGCCAGTATACTGCTTTAGTATAAGTTCCTTCTCCTCCAAGAGCATCTACATTGTCATCCTTTAGTGCTTTGAGAATTTCTTCGTCTTTTTTGGTGAGATTTGAGAGATCAGCAACAATTTTATCAAAGCTATTAATAATTAGATAATCTAATTGAGTAAATGTTCCAACTCGCTCGACTAAAGACTCTAAAATGCGGCTGTAAATATGGTACAGCACAGACGAAGAATTGTTAGGCTGACGGATAAAAAGCAACCGATTACTTGATAATCGCGCTTTTGTTAATCGCATCATCAAATGAGTCTTTCCCGAACCTGGTTCTCCTATTACTACCGCTCCTTTGCTTTGATGATTGTCATCGAGTTCAATGTTTTTTAATATTGACTCAAGGGTAATAAATTGTTGGTGATAGGTATCGAAGTCATCGGGGTGATTTTGAAAAGGGGTATCAACTCGACTACTGCTAAATGGATTTGGTTGTTCTTTTAATTGGTCTAACATTAACTGTCGATAAAGGTAATAGGTAAACTCTGCATCATACCGGGCAGAATGCGCCATGTCCCGGATAAAGTAGCGGTTATTAACCCGTAAATTTAAATATTTACTGAGATATTCTAAAGAGTAGCTTTCCAGCCCTAACCAATGATTTTTTGCTTTTATACAAGTGCAATCAAACTCCAAAGGAGGAACTTTCAAACCCGCTTTATCGAAGCTGAATTTAAGTACTTCAATATCGTGTTTAGCATAGTGGCAAACTATTTTCTTCCCTTGAACAATTTCTAAAAAGTCGGATAATAAACTCTTTAAACTTTTGAGGTTAGGTAAATGAGAACCATTATTAGCATGGTCGCGAGAAAACCCTTCGTAGATTACCCGTCCCTGACTATCTATAATTGCCAGTTCGCTTAATTCTGGTTTACCTTCGGTATCAATAACTACATAGTCCATATAAAATTATCATAAGCATAATTTGCCAAAACTCACATACTTTATACTAATAATAAATATAAATTCTTGTAGACATTACTAAGTATTCATTCATACCTATAAAGAGTATTTTGCGCTTAAATCCTTTGCAAGCGATCGCCGATCTAAAGATATTTATACTGTCTAAGAAAAATCTGAATTTTTATCTCCCGATTTATTAGTCATAATCATTGATAGAACTAAGTAATTGCTAGTTCCCAAAATATACACGGATTTCATGGTATTAAAAAATACTTTAATACTCAGAATAATTTAAATTAACAAATATTGCTATACGTATATACGTAATAAGTTTATTGCTACTTGCCATCACATGGAGCATAGAAAATATGTATATCTTTTAACAGTACCCATTGGGGTAGTATTAATAGTAGATTCAGATATTTGCAGATGGTAATATATTGATTATCCGATCAATTCTCCCCATCTCCCCATCTCCCCATCCCCTTGTCCCCCCATCCCTTCCCATGTAGCACTTAACAGTTGAATATCTTTTGATTCAGCCTAAAATAAAACGACTGTGAAAATACTAGGTGACTGTACCAGGAGTATCTATCGAAGATGAAGTTTTTATTTAAGCAGGATTCACCTGAAGTACAAGATGATGCCTCGAAATCAGTCGAAGCCAAAGCTCCTGGTTTAGGGACATTTGGTGGAGTTTACACGCCCTCAATTTTAACAATTTTGGGCGTAATTATGTATTTGCGGTTTGGCTGGGTTGTCGGGAATGTGGGGTTGGTGGGTTCTCTTGTCATTGTCACCCTCGCTACATCAATTACTTTGCTGACTTCTTTGTCAGTTTGCGCGATCGCCACCGATAAAGTGGTGCGGGTGGGTGGTGCTTACTATATGATTAGCCGCTGTTTGGGTATTGAAGTCGGGGGTGCGGTGGGCATTTCTCTTTACTTTGCCCAAGCACTTTCTATTGCACTTTACACCATCGGTTTTGCTGAAAGTGTAGTCCAAGTTTTTGGCAGCCTCAATCAAACTTATGTCGCTCTAATTACAACTATTTTAGTGGCAATTTTAGCTGTGACTTCTGCGGAAGTTGCAGTCAAGGCACAATACGTAATTATGGGGGCGATTGTTCTGTCGCTAGTGTGCTTAATATTCGGCGGTTCTATCCCAAATGTCACACCCCAAGGATGGGATGTACCCGCTAACGGTGAACCTTTTTGGGGAGTGTTCGCGGTGTTCTTCCCTGCCGTTACTGGTATCATGTCCGGGGTAAGTATGTCCGGGGATTTACGCGATCCTAGCCGTTCCATCCCTACTGGTACTTTAGCAGCAGTCGGTACAGGATACGTTGTTTACATGATTTTGCCGCTAATAATTGCCATGCGTGCCGATACCGCAACCTTAATTACCGAACCCTTGGTGATGAAAATGATGTCTCTATGGGGTCCAGCGATTTTATTGGGGGTGTGGGGGGCAACTTTATCGAGTGCTTTGGGTAGTATTTTAGCTGCACCCCGCGTTTTGCAAGCTTTAGCAAGGGATGGAATTTTACCGCGCTGGATGTCTTTTTTAGGTAGAGGTAGCGGTGAAGCTGACGAACCACGGATGGGGACTTGGGTTACTTTGGGTGTGGCAGTTGCAGCGGTATGCATCGGCGATTTAAACTTGATCGCGCCAGTGTTGACAATGTTTTTTCTGACTACATACTTAGTATTAAATCTTTCGGCAACTATCGAAGGAGTATTGCAAAGTCCTTCATTTAGACCCAGCTTTAAAGTGCATTGGCTTTGGTCTTTGCTAGGCGGAATTGGTTGTTTAGCAGTAATGCTTCTGATCAACGCAGTTGCTACGATAGTTGCGGCTGCGATCGTTTTGGGCATATTCTTTTGGCTGCAAAAACGTGAATTAACGACTACTTGGGGAGATGTGCGTCAGGGAATCTGGATGGCATTACTCCGCACAGGAATTTTTCAAATTAGTGGAGTTGAAGATACCAAAAATTGGCGACCGAATGTTTTAGTATTTTCCGGTTCTCCTAGTAAACGCTGGTCGCTGATTCAATTAGCTTATGCTCTGACTCACAAACGAGGTTTTATTACCGTATCAAGCGTTTTGTCAAGTGGTACGCGAGACTTAGCACGACAAAGCCAGTTGGAAAATGCAATTCGCAATCAGCTTAAAAAGCAGCAGGTGCAAGCATTAGTTCGCGTGGTCACAGCATTAGATCCCTTTGAAGGAATGCTGCAACTTGTGGAAGCCTATGGATTAGGTCAGTTAGTACCTAATACTATATTATTAGGAGACAGTGAAGATGCAACCAGACGCGACCAATACTGTAACGCGATCGCACAACTCCACCAAGCCAACCGCAGCGTGATGATTTTGCGGGAAAATTCCGAATTAGGATTTGGACAGTTTCGCCGCATAGATATATGGTGGGGAGGAATGCAAGACAATGGGGGCTTAATGTTGTTGCTTGCTCATATGTTGCGATCGACAATTGAATGGCGCGATGCTCAAATATATATCAAGTTGGTTGTTCCCAGTCAAGCAGGGGCAAAAAATGCAGAAGCCGACATTAACGCTATCTTGAGTAAATTTCGCATATCCGCCATACCCGAAGTGATAATAGCAGCTAATCGTTCCTTTGAAACCGTTTTACATGAATCTTCTCAAAATGCAGACATGATATTTCTGGGAATGGCAACTCCGACAAATCGAAGTTTCACTGAATATTATCAACAAATGCACGCCCGTACTAACAACCTGCCAACAATTATGTACGTTATGGCTGCACCTGATTTTGCTTTCGGTGAAATTTGAACTAAATATCCGCGTCATTTTTCCATAAATATAAACTCGGTATTCGTTGGAAGTATCGGGTTTTCTCTGTATTCGTCGATTAATAAATTAGATTTAATATATCAAGTTGATATCACAATTATTTCTTTAGTTAGAACTTAAACTAATAATAATTCTAACCGAAGACCCATACGATATTAAAATGTTTGGTTCTATAATAAGATTAAATTCAAAATCTAGCTTGCTAGAACAAAACAAAACTAGACGAGATCAAAGCAATCTTTACAAGAATTGCAAATAAACCAAAAACTAAATAAATCTTTTTGCTAGTGATTAGTGTAAAACCAAACCAAATTAAAAAATCAAAAATTTAATTAGCCAACAAATAGATTTATTAAATCCCGATATCAAAAAATATTCAGATCGAAATAAAGGAATAAATAATGAATAACAAAATTGCAAAAATCGTTCTTTTCCCATTAACTATAGTTAGTGCGATCGCAGTAGCTACCGTACCTTTTAATAGACCAGTAATGGGACAAATAAGGGCAGTCGCAGATGGTAATATGACTGAATATTCACCAGTTTCTGCACCAGTATTAAAACGTGGTACAAGGTCACAAGCCGTTAAAGACGTTCAATTATTATTGAATCAAAATAAATTTTACCTGAAACAGCAAGAAGGCTCACACCTACCCGAAGGGAGGTGTTGAGATGAATTGCGCGTGAGTTGAGGAGTGTGGTCTGACCACATTTGAGCGCAGCGAAAACCGGAAAGACCACAACGACGAAACGAATAAAATATTCTCTTTTTTAGTTGCATAGCCAGTCAAATATATGTTACCGTGAATTCATAAACACGGTAAGGTCGAACCATGTATAGAGCAATTAAAGTTAGAATTTATCCGAGTGTTGAGCAAGAATCCTATCTAGCTCAATGTTTTGGAAATACTCGATGGTTATGGAATTATATGCTGTCGGCCACTACTGTCGCGTATAAAGAAACTGGTAAGGGTCTTTCTAAAGCAGCTATGGATAAGTTGCTTCCAGGGTTGAAAAAGGAATATGAATGGTTAGGACTTGCATACAGCCAAGTATTGCAACGAGTCACATTCAATCTTTCTAGTGCGTTTGTCAATTTTTTTGAGGGTCGTACTAAATACCCTAACTTTAAATCTAAACATGGAAAACAATCGATTCAATACCCCCAAAACGTGAAATTAATACCAGAGGATTCTGTGATTAAGTTTCCCGGTAATTTGGGATTAATGAAAACTGTGTTTCACAAGAAACTTCCCGATGCAAAGTTCACAACTGTAACAATATCAAGAAATGCAGACGGTAAATACTACGCTTCTATCCTTTCTAATCAAGACAACACACCAGTAGTAGCAATTAGAGACGCTATTGGAGTTGACTTAGGATTAAAGAATTTTGCTATAACTTCAGAGGGTTCAAAATATGATCTTCCCAAGAAGCAATTGGTGAAATTAGAAAAGAATAGAAAGCGCAAACAGAAAAAACTAGCTAAAAAAACAGATAAAACTTCTAATAAACGTCGTAAAGCAAAACGTTTAGTTGCAAAAGTTTCCAGTAAAATAGCTAGATTTCGCGAAGATTTTCTACACAAGCTATCTCGCAAAATAGCATACGAAAACCAAGTTATTTGTGTAGAAGATTTGGCAGTTAAGAATATGGTTAAAAATCCTAACTTGGCAAAAGCTATTAGTGACTCTTGTTGGGGGATGTTTTTAACCATGCTTAAATACAAAGCTGAGAGATTTGGTCATACTCCTATAGAAATAGGTCGTTTCTTTCCATCTTCTCAACTTTGTAGTGAAACTCTACTACCAATCCCAATGCTGCAACATGGTTATGATTCATTGGGTGTGAGGTTTGTAGATTGTCCACACTGCCAAAAACAGCATGATAGAGACATTAATGCTGCAATAAATATTAAAAATGAAGGATTGCGACTTTGGGCGTTAGGAACTAGCGCTTCTGCCCTTGGAGGGGATGTAAGACCAAAGTCTTCTGGACGTAAAAAATCCATGAAGTCCGAGGCAATCCCCTGTGAATTGGGAAGCCTACACTGTACCGCAAGGTCAGTGTAGGTAGTTCACTACGGTAAAATGGATGGTATATACGGACCGAGAATGTATTCATCTGTAATAACTTTCCAAAGGTCTAGAAACTTACCTGCTACTGGTGTTATCAATTCCAAAACTTGGGAAGCACTAATAGATTTGGATAAACGTAAATCACCTACAAGCTTTGCATATTTAGGTAAATATTCACCAGCTTCTGCACCTATGTTACGCATTGGTAGTCGAGGACAAGCCGTGAGAGACGTACAAACATTCCTCAAACAGCAGAGATTTTACGTTGGACAAGTCGATGGTATTTATGGACGTTCAACTGCTGCTGCGGTAAAATCTTTTCAGCAAAATCGAGCTAAATTAAGAGCAGATGGAATTGTTGGTAGCAGCACCTGGCAAGCGATGATTAACGATAAGAAAGGTCCTTTCGCGATTAATTAATCGGCGGAATATTTGTTAATTCATAACGCACCGTTGATATAACGGTGCGTTACTACTTTAGGATTATTTGATGCTGTGATCTGCCCTACAAATAATTTTGAGCCTTATTTGTTTTCTCCAACTTTCACAATATATTTAGCAGCCGGTGAATTGTTAGAAATTTGAGGTACTTTCCCTTGAGCAGCCATTGTTTGATAAACTAAAGCCGCTGTTTCTCCACGACTAATAGCTTGATTAGGATTGAGAATGTTAGTGTTGGGATAGTTTACAACAATATTTCGTGTGGTTGCTGCTGCAACTCTGGGAACAGCATTTTCAGGAATTTTATCAGCATCTTTATAAGCTTTTTGAACGATAGCTGCTGCTGTTAACGGTGCTGTGGCTGTAGTAGTTTCTTTGGGATTATTCGCCGGTGTATTAGCCGCAGTTGGATTATTTCCAACATTATTATTCATCGGTTGGGTGATTCTAGCAGCATTAGCTCTTTGAATAAGTAAAGGCTGCATCAAAGAAGTAATCCCGATTGGTAACATCAAACGGGTTCTTTTTTTCGCAGTCGGTCTTCTTCTAATATATGGAGGAACAATCGCAGGACTATTTGTTGTAACCGTGGAAGCTGAAGGCTGGTAAGTTAAATCTAAGCCTTTCGTTAAAGCATTAATTGCTTCTAACTTGCTAACTTCTTGACGGGGACGGAATAAATCTTGATTACCGGATAAAAATCCTTCTTCTACAGATTTTTCGATTGCTTGACTTGCCCAATAACCTTGAGGAACATCTTTATATGCAGAACCGCTTTTAATATCCTTTTCCTTTGGTTGATCAAAAGCTTTACGAATTATCGCCGCAAATTCATCTCTATCCAATGCTTGTTTTGGTCTATATTTACCGTCGGGATATCCAGTTATGATATTCCTTTCCGCTAAACCTTTAATAAATGGTTGCGCCCAATAATCAGGTGCTACATCGGGAAATGATGATTGTGGAGAGGATTGAGCATTACTTATTAACGGAATGCCTACAGCACCGATCGCCAAACCTACTGTTATTATAGATGCGCCTATAATCGGAAAGTGTCGTAAGGTATTCATAATATCCTCAAATAATTATATTGCCGTATTTTATATACTAAGCTGTTAACTCTAGATAATTTATCCATCTGGCGATATAAAATTGAGATTTTATAGAAATAAATTATAAATTTAAGATTTGGTATTTTTTGTAATATTTTTTATAGTTAAATAAATTTTTATTTCTTAAAACAATAACTTGAACTTATTAAGAGTATGTATTTTAACTTGATATAAATAGATAAAAGCAGCATCAAATTGGGGTGTATAATGGTTGACCACGATCGATTATTTAAAGAGTTAATTTCAACGTTTTTTATAGAATTTCTCGAATTATTTCTGCCAGATGTTTTAAAAGATATTGATCGAGATACGATTCAATTTTTACCGCAAGAAATTTTAACAGATGTAACTTCTGGAGATAAAAAAACGATTGATTTGCTCGCACGGGTAAAGTATCGGCAGCAAGATACTTTCTTTTTAATTCACGTTGAAGCGCAATCTTACAGTCAAGCTATTTTAACAAAGCGGATATTTCAGTATTTTGCGCGACTTCACGAAAAATACGATTTACCCGTTTATCCGGTGGTAATATTTTCCTTCGATGAACCAAAACGCCCAGAGCCGACCAATTACAGCGTTACTTTTCCCAGCTTAGATGTATTGCAATTCAACTTTGCGGCAATTCAGTTAAATCAATTGAGTTGGAGAGATTATTTAACGCAACGAAATCCAGTTGCTGCGGCTTTAATGTCGAAGATGAATGTTTGAGATTATTACTTACTTTACAATTAGACCCGGCGCGAATGCAATTGATTTCTGGTTTTGTGGATACTTATTTACGATTGAATGCCGAAGAAAAGCAAGTGTTTGAAACCACTATCGATAGAATGGGGTTAACTGATGATGAGCAGGAGGAATATATGGAAATTGTAACTAGCTGGGCAATAGAAAAAGCTGAAAAAATAGCGATAAACTTGTTGCGGAAAGGGATGACAGTAGAAGATATTGCAGAAGCAACTGAGTTAACTGTAGAGCGGGTACGGGAATTACAAACACAATCACAAAAGGGGAATTAAGATTGGTGCGTGACGCTAAAACAAGACGTATAACTTAAATATATATATAAATGTCAAAGCGTCACACAC
>NZ_JAYGHM010000052.1:48966-61685 GCF_034931125.1 Rivularia sp. UHCC 0363
CCCTAGTCACACACCCTACAAGAATATCAACTCAATGCCCAATAATGCCCCATTACCCAGCAATCAATTCCTGAGAATCTAGTTTTTCAACCCAATTAATTTTACCTTGACGTACTTCATCACATGACGGCATCTGTTGCGATAGCATTAATTCGGTAATTGCAGCAATATCGCGATCGCGTTGAGAGCCAGCTACAGCTAAAACTTGATTATTCTTAACGTAAAAAGCCAGAAATTCTTGCTCGTCCAAATTACCTTGAATGATAATATCATCCCAGTTTTCAGCGTGTCCGGCATAGCGCAATTTTAGATCAAATTGTCCCGACCAGAAAAAGGGAACGCTAGCAAACTTTATCTTTTCTCCCATCATATTATGAGCGGCAATGCGTCCTTGTTGCTGTGCTAACCGCCAATGTTCGATGCGGGTGGGTTCTCCGGTTGCTGCGTAAGGAAAACGAGCAATATCTCCAGCTACATAAAGATGATCGGCTGCTTGCAAATATTCATTTACATTTACACTATTGTCTTTTTCGTTTAACTGTACTCCCTGCAAAAATTCGGTAACGGGTTCAACTCCAACACCAACAACTACTAAATCTGCATTTAAGCGATCGCCATTTTCTAGTACAGCAGTTTCAACTTTACCGTTACCTTCAAACTGCTTTACTTTGGTTCCCATCTGGAAAGATACACCATTTTTTTCATGCAGCTTGCGAAACATGGTACCTATATCTTTTCCGAGAATTTTCTCAAAGGGTACCGTTCCCGGTGCGACTACAGTTACCTTAATACCGCGTTGGGTCAAACTTGAAGCTGCTTCCATACCGATGAAGCTAGAACCTACAACCACAGCAGTTTTAGCGTTTTTCGCAGCAGCTACAATTTTATCCGCATCTTCTGGTTTTCGCAGGGTAAAAATGTTATTTAAATCAGCACCCGGTACTTTTAAATTACGAGGTTTTCCACCAGTAGCCACTAATAAAGCATCGTATTCCAAAGTGGTGTTATCTGCAAAAGTAATCGTTTTTTTAGCCGCTTCTACTTTCGTAACCAACTTGTGAGAATGTTCAATATCCCATTCTTGATAAAATTCTGGGGAGCGTAAAACTAAAGAATCCTTTTCAGAATCCTTCTGCAAATACTTTTTACTTAAAGCAGTGCGATCGTAAGGTAATATATCTTCACGAGTAAACATGATGATTTTACCTCTCATACCCGCCTGACGTAAGCTTTCCGCCGCCATGCTTCCCGCAGCACCAGCCCCTAAAATCACAAAAGTGCGATTATCTTGTTGGGGATTATATTTCACCATCTCTGGTGTGCGTTGAGCAGGCATTTCTTCAGGTAACTCTACAATTAAATCTTCTCCCTCTACCCTGATAGAAAAACGAGGTAAAGCGTCCATCGCGGGAGGTTCTTCTAACTTGCCACTTTTAACATTAAAACAAGCATTATGCCAAGGACAAACTATCTTTTCTCCATTTAATATACCTTTTTCTAAAGGTGCGCCGTAATGGGTACAATGTGCTGCTGTTGCAAAATATTTGTCCCCAACTCGTGCTACTAAAATTTGTTTATCTTCTACAGATACTTGGCGCATTTCGCCGTTTTCCAAATCTTTTACATTTGCTATTCGTACATCTTTATAATTCATCAGGTTTAATCTCATTTCAGATTTTTTTGATTTTCAAAACTAATAGATATATACTATTAATCACCCGTAACTGGCGCTGATTTCTCCTCAATTTCCAAATCCGGTAAACCTTCTAACTTCTCGGAAATCTTTTCTGCTGCTAACATCGGCACAATAACGCTCAATCCACCCGGAATACATTCTACTTCTAAAGGTGTATTGCCAATCATTTCACCATCCAAAACTATTTTTTGCGGGGGATTCGTGGTGATTTTCACGCGCTTTGTTCGTAAATAACCGATGTCATCCCGTTGCGCTGCATCTCCCCGCAAACCAGTTTGTAGCAAGTGATAAGAAGCTGCGATCGCGGCTCCCCAAGTGTTAGACGAAATGATGGTAACATCAAGCAATCCGTCATCATAAAGAATACCCGCCGGACCTTGAGCTAAGACTGATGTTGGTGGTGCTGCATTTGCCACAGTTAAAGCACCAGCAGAAACCTTAATAATTTTGTCATCGGTTTCAATTTCAGCTTCAAATAGTTCCAATTCTCGTAATTGCTGTATACCCGAAACCAGATAAGCCAAAACACCCCAGCGCTGTTTAGCTTCCCGTGAAGCATTTTCCACAGTTTCCGCTTCAAAACCGATTCCAGCTAACAACGTCATCAATTTACCATTGCACCTACCAATATCAATTCGACGAGTTTTACCAGATAAAATCGTTTCACAAGCTTCATCCAAAGTATCGGGAAGACCCAACGCAGAAGCAAAAGCATTCGCAGTCCCCCGAGGGATTATTCCTAAAGGAATAGTTGTTTCACCTAACGCTCTAGCTGTTTCGGAAAGAGTACCGTCACCACCAGCAGCGATAATTATTTCAAATTCTCCTTTTTTTACTGCTTCTTGTGCTAACTTATCGGCACTAATTTCTTCTGTGGTAAATTGAATATCTAAATCAAACTGAGGAGACAAAAGTTCTTTTATCCTCTCTAGATCTTGATCGGCATCAGTAGTACCAGAAACGGGGTTAAAAATTAAACAAGCTTTTCGGCGCATAGTAAACTGTGGCGTGCTTACCAAAATATAATTTATGAATATTGATTACTATTTTTTACCACAAACTTCTAAAAGTAATCTAGCTAAAGAAGTAATTTTATGAGGATTTATTTACCCAAGAGCATTCTCAAGATACTTAAGATATATTTGCCAAACTTAATCATCCTTACGTTTTACTTATCTCTACTTCTTTTTGTAGAAAAAAGATAATTTTATAATCTATCTAACGGTAAAGGTTTTATATAGTTAGGATGAACTAATATCAAGATAACAAAGAGAAAATAAGTTAAATTCAGCTTTGTTTAAATAGCTGAATTTTATAAGTACTGTCCGATAAAGAGAGGAATTTAGGTAGACAATGTTTTTCCACAAAAAAGAACTAATTAATAAAGAAGTAAAGATTGACGAACCAAATCCTCGTTTCGCTCAACTTTTACTAGAACAGTTTGGTGGTGCAACTGGCGAACTTTCTGCCGCTTTACAGTACTGGGTACAGTCTTTCCATACTGAAGATGCAGGTATTAAAGATATGCTGCAAGATATCGCTACCGAAGAGTTTAGCCACTTGGAAATGATTGGTAAACTCATCGAAATGCATACTGATAATGTAGATCAAACCGATGCATTCAAAAGCACTTTATTTGCAGTACGCGGTAAAGGACCTCACTTCTTAGATTCTCAAGGTTCAGCTTGGACTGCAACTTACTTAAATGAAGGTGGTAGTATGGTACGCGATTTACGTGCAAACATTGCAGCAGAAGCAGGTGCGCGGACTACATACGAATCCTTGATTCAACTC
Organism: Rivularia sp. UHCC 0363; assembly: GCF_034931125.1. NCBI lineage: Bacteria > Bacillati > Cyanobacteriota > Cyanophyceae > Nostocales > Rivulariaceae > Rivularia > Rivularia sp. UHCC 0363. The sequence continues at coordinate 52,457 of NZ_JAYGHM010000052.1, forward strand.
GCACCAGACCAAGGAACCAAGCAGACTTTAGTACACTTGTTAACTCGGGAAATTTCCCATACCAAGATGTTCATGAAAGCCTTGGATTCTATGGGTAAGTTAACAGAGCCATTCTTCGGCAATATCCAACCCGATTCTACTGTAGACCTTTACTACAACTTGTCTAGCAACGGTGCAAAAGACGAACGCGGTCCTTGGAATTCTGACGAAGACTTCCGCTACATTGCTGACCCCATGAAAGAAAAAGTATAAATTTTCTATCACTCGAAATTTACTACGTAAGCTATAAGGAACTATAACTATGGGAAAAGGTATATTATGCCTTTTCCTTTTTTTTCAATAATCAACGATCGCTTATCAAATAAGATGAAAAAATTTGATTATTCTTTAGATTATAAAAATATCGATTTTCGTCAATCTCCCGAACTTTATACAGTAGGAAAGGGAGAACAGGGAGTATTATTAGTCGAACCTTATAAGTCTGAAATTTTGCCGTATTGGCGGTTTAAAACCCCAGAAATAGCCTTAGAATCGAGCGATAAGATATATGAATTATTTCTAGATTATCTTGAACAAAATGATTTTGTGGGCGCGGATATGGCGCGAAAGTTTTTACAAATGGGCTATACCCGTGCGCGTCGCTACGCTAATCATAAAAGCGGTAAGAAATATCGTAGCAATCCACAAAAAGCTACTTCAAAAGATGCAGAAACAAAACTACGTCAAGAGATTTTACCATATGAAGAAGACCCTATAAAAGCAGAGTCAGCAGCGATATTTAAACAAAAATGGCAGCAAGCAAAAAACAACCAACAGTATTTACAGCTTTTAGCGAAACATAACATTGAGCAGTGAACAGTCAGCAGTTATCAATATTTATAACTCCTAATACCATTTTTGTATAAAGATGCGCTTAATTTAGCCTACGCAGGTAGGCTTTGTAATATTAGCCCCAGCCTTATAGGCTACGGGTGTTTTAACTGTTCACTGATACAACAGAAGGGTCGTGAATGCTCAAATCTTCAACACTTTGATCTTCTAAAACTGATTTGGCTTCATTTATTTGCTCGTCGGTTCCACTCAATACGATTAGATAATTTCCTCTTTCTAATAATTGCTCATAATGTCTGGCTCGTTCTTCGGACATTCCTAAACCTGCGTAATTCTCTAAACGCTCTTTGATCTCTATGGAATTAATACTTGCGAAAGGAGGTGGATTTTTTTCGACAACGTATATTTGCGTCATGGGGAAGTGAGTTTCTCTCATTGCTGAAATTGCATCTTTCAAATCGTGACGCATTCTAAATACACCAACTATATATTTATATTGACCTAAAACCTTGGGCTGTGTCTCATCAGCGGGAGAGGTAGGAATATCGTAAATACCCCATTCTTGAATACCACGACGGCTTAAAATTTCTTGAGCGTGGTTTATTTGTGCTTCTGTACCGTTAACGATTACTAAATAGCTTCCTTTTGAAACGCGATCATGATAAACCTTCGCTCGTTCTTCTGGAATTCCCAAGCCAACCAGCGCTCCAGCTAAGCCAACTGTTGCAGCACCGATCGCTCCTCCTGCTAATGTAGTTGCGATCGCAGTTGCTTCTGCACCGGCAAACATAATTGGTCCAATACCAGGTATCGCCAGCATCCCCAAACCTACTAACAACCCAGTAATTCCCCCTATAGTACCACCTGCGACTGCTCCGCTTACTGCTCCTTCGTCGGCTTTATTTCCTACATTCTCTCTAACTTCAACACCGGCAATATCTTCACCTTGTGCGGATTCTTGAGCAATTACAGAAACTTTATCCATTGCATAGTTTGAGTCTTTCAAGTCCTGCAAAGCGCTTTCTGCATCGGAGCGACTATTAAAAATGCCTACGGCTCTCTTATGTTCTGATGTCATTTTATATACTTTTTTGTCCAAAAAAGGTTTAACAACTTCGAGTTATCTACATGACAAAAATGTCACAGTTCAGATAAGATTCTAATTCTAAATATTTGATTGCAATAGTCATTCTCTCTGAAGTACTAAACTGCAATATCTACAGGAGATACTTTTCGATCGTGTTTGCTATTTATAGGACTTAGCAAAAAGGCATATTTTTTTGTAGGGGAGGCAAAAAGGGGTGTAGATTTTCTTCCCACTTTATTGCCGTTGCTGTGACACTTGGATCAATTTTCAACGTGATAATAAGACCTTTGGTGTCACGCACCATCCGAGTCTTGTGACAATTGCGTAAGTCCTGATTTAGATAGACAGTTAAATCTATCTTTAGAAAGAAGTCTCAGTCTTACAACTCCTTATAAAGACAGTTGAATAACTATATAAAATTGTTTATTTTATAAATGACTATGAATAATTTTTCTCGCTGCATTAATGCTACTAATAGTTTTTTCGTTGCGATTAACGTAGATAGTTGTGATTCAAACTATTAATATTTAATTGAGAATTTTATTGTATACCTAAATTCTTAAAATATCACGATAGATTTACATTGTAGGTTAAGAATTAGCTTATTTTAAATTTATAGTAACTAATCTTGATTTTTGATTTGTTTATTAATTGTTATGGTAAAGTTTGAAAAACCTGATTTACAAATATCTTCTGATATTTAAAGCCTGTGACTAATCGAATTAAAAAAGGGCTGACTGAATTTATATATAACAAAGGAAGTGACTATGACCTTCAAAAAAATCCTCGTAGCTCTAGAACTTTCACCTACAGATGAAGCTGTATTTTTGGAAGCAGTAAACTTAGCTCAAAGCATAGGAGCGCAACTGACAATAATTCATTGTTTGTCTGACCTCACAGAAATGGCAATTATGTCTCAATCAGGTTTAGGTAACGGATATGGTTTTCCTGATTATGCAGGAAATACGATGTCTCCAGCAATGGCAAATATGGACTTAATCGAACAAGCGAACCTGACAAAGCACGAACAAACTGAAAAGCATTTAACGCAGTATCAACAAAAAGCGGCTTTAGGTGGTGTTTCTGCTCAAGTAAAATGCTATGAAGCACCGGGAAGTGTTGGTTCTCAAATTTGCCAAATTGCCGAGGATTTAAACGTAGATTTGATAATTATAGGTCGTAAAGGACATAACGGTATTGCAGAAGCTTTATTAGGTAGCGTTAGTAACCACGTACTTCACCATGCTCCTTGTGCCATTTTAGTTATTCAATAAGAATAAAAAAATGATTAATAATAATTGAACAAATTTACATCTAGAGAGTTACTTAACAAGCTTCAAATATCTGTCACTCGAATGCTGTTTTCAAATTTACTAAGGTATATTCTATTATATGGCTATTAAATACGGGCTGTGAACGGATTGAATATCGCTCCTTTCGATAACTCAAGTTCTTTTGATATGTTTAGCTTACTGAGCAATCTAGTTCATTTAGGCAATGATTATACGCATTAATTTCTAATTAATGGCTTATCGATAGCGGTCTAATTATATTCAAATATTCGATAATAGATAGTAATGAAAACATCAATTCCAACACGGGGACAAAGAGAAAGAGAACTTTCACAACGCATTCAAGCTTTATACTCCAATCAGTTAGGACATAGACCAACAAAAGTTACTTGTCAGCTTTTTGACGACTCTTTAGCAATTGTCATGGAAGACTCAATTACTCCAGCAGAGCAATTGTTAGTTGACCAAGGACAAGAACAATTAGCCGAACAGGTACGTTCTGGATTGGATGATGCAATTGAACCCAAACTCAAAGCTTTGATTGAGGAAATTTTGGAAGTAAAAGTAGTAGATTTAATGGGAGACGCGACTTTAGAAACTGGTAGAAGCGGTATTATTGTTGTACTATCTAATACGCCAGAAGTTCGTAACCCAGATGCAATTCCTAAAGCAAAGTCTAAGGCTTCAAATGGTAGAAACGGTAATTCTTTAGATTAATTAGATTAATATTTACTGGGAAGAGGGTAATTAGATAAAGGATATAGATAAAAATCAACATTTTACCCTTGACCATGTGAGTCACTGAGAAAGTAACTTTCCTTGATTGAATAAAACTCATAAACTATATTTGTAATTGGTAGGTTTTTCCGATGCATTCTCAAATTTCGCAGTCCCAGAACTTAGAAATGGTTATTGCTGAACGCATACAGTCATTGTTTATTAATAAGCTAGGTCATCAGCCAGAAGATGTGTATTGTCGTTTTTTAGATAATAAACTAACAATTATTATCAAAAACGGTGTGACTAAACCCGAACAATTATTAATGGAAGCAGGTCATCAAGAAGTAGTTAGAAAAGCAAGAGGTCGTATAGAAGAAATTTTACAACCCCAGTTCAAGCAAATAATTGAAGAAGCTACTGATTCAGAAGTGACAAATATGCTTTTTGCAACTCATCTCGATACCAATTATGTGAGTGTGATTGCTTTATTTGCAGATAAAAAGAATTTTACCGATAATTAATGTTGCTTGACGTAATGACAGATCGCTTGTTCTATTTCTTCAAGCATATAAGGTTTGCTGACATAAGCATCAAAACCGGCTTCTAAGATACGCTCTCTTTCCTCAACCCTTGCTAAAGCGGTCACTGCAATTACAGGTATATGGGCTGTTAATTTATCTTGCTTCAAACTATGAAAAAGATCGATACCATTTACTTCAGGCAACATGATATCTAATAATATTAAATTTGGTTGAAATTCTTGTGCAATTAGCAGGGTTTTTTTCCCATCCGCTTCGCCAATAAATCTATAGTTTAAAGAGTCAACGATATAATCAATTATCAGTAAATTATCTTCGTTGTCTTCAACTGCTAGGATAAGAGGACGTTCAGAAGTACGCTGCTGTTCGTCGTTCTTATAAAGTTCCATTTTCATCGTCTGCTCCTAAAAAGTCTATTACTTACCTGGTTAAGCACAGACGAGACATTCCTCCAGCAGCCGAAAAGATGCTAATGTTGGATGAATTGGCTCGTAGCTTGCCTTCTATTAGGTTAATAACGCTTTGCCTCAAGGAAAAGCAATTATCTAAGCTAATACAATGGAAATACTACTGCGATTATAAACTAAATTCTACCCTCTTAGGCAACAAATAGATAGTTTGATCCCGAAGTATGGTATTAATAACTATAATTTATATATTCTCAATGTATATTTTTATTAAGCTCGGTTTTAAGTGTATGTTAAGTATAAGTTAAATGTAAATAAATTTTAAATAAATAGAAAACTAGCATAGATAGCTATCAAATTACTGTAAAAGTATATTATTCAAGGAATTTCGCATAACATCCAATACTTATTTAAAGTTGCGATTGTTTCAGCGAATTGAGTAGAATTCACCGGCTTCAATAGATATCCAGCTACGTTTAAATTATAGGCTTTTACGCGATCTCGATCTTCGTCAGAAGTTGTTAATATAACTACTGGTATTGATTTTAAGTCTGAATCTGCTCTTAACGCTTCAAGAAACTCTAATCCGCTCATTTTGGGCATATTTAAGTCGAGTAAAATGATTCTTCGTTGCTTGGGAACATTCAAAGTTTCATTCTGACCTCGTAACATTTTCAGCGCTTCAATCCCATCTGAGGCAACATAAAGTGGATTTGTAATATTATTTTTTATAAATGCTCTTTTGACGTTCATTACATCCACTTCATCATCTTCTACCAGCAATAGATTCAACAATTTTTCCTGCATTTTTCGTTTCCGAAATTCTATCTAAGTGATTTTTAACTTAATATTAACAATACTAAATTTAGAATTTGATTCCCTATTTTATACATTATATTCCTTACATTCTTTATTTAGGCCAGGTAAACCGGAAAGTTGTTCCTTTACCAACTTGAGATTCTAAAGTAATTGTTCCTCCGAACTCGTTAATAATTCTTTTAACTATAGCCAAACCAATACCAGTATTTTCGCGCTTGTCTCGCGCTTCTAAAGTTTGAAATATGACAAAAATTTTTTCATGATATTCTTCTGCTATGCCGTTACCGTCATCTGAAACTGCAAATTGGTAAAAATTATCTTGCTCTTCAACAGAGATTGTGACTTGACCATCTGGGCGATCGCGATGTTTGACACCATTACTAATTAAGTTACTAAAAACCTGCTGTAAAGGAATTCTTTCGGTGATTAAAGTCGGCATCTCCCCAACAATTTTGATCGAAAATTCTTCTGGGGGAGCGATTGAATCAATTATTTCTGCTAAAAGTTCGCCAACAACAACCGTTTCTGGTTTGGTTTTGATTCTTCCTACACGAGAATATTGCAAAAGTCCGTTAATCAAAGCTTCCATACGGTGAACTCTCCCACGCAACAAATTCATTTGCTTTCGTGTATCCGGAGTTAACGCTGCTTGCAAATCTTCCTCAATCCACTCAGATAAATTTGCGATCGCTCTTAAAGGTGCTTTCAAATCGTGGGAGGTAACGTAAGCAAACTGGTCTAGTTCTTTGTTGCGTTTTTCTAACTCATTAGCCGTTTGCAATAGTAACAAATTAATTTGAGCTAATTCATCAGCCCTTGCTTGCAAAACTGCTTGTGCTTGTTTGCGTTCGGTAACGTCGTTAAGCGTACCGTAAACACCGAGTTCTTCACCACTAAAATTATGCTCGATCTTAGCGTACATTTCTACCCAGCGAAAGTTTCCATCTTGAGTGAGAATGCGGAATTCATATTGAAAAAATTCTGTTTCTCCTGAAATTACCGATTCCAATAATTCTCTACCCGTAAGTTTATCTTCTTCGGCATACATTAAATTTGTAAACGATTTTAATAAATTATCTTTGATGCTGAACCCGGTAACATCACTCCAAGCTGCACTCAAAAATGTCCAACAACCTGTTTTATCGATTTGAAAAACAATTTCTTTAACGCTATTAACTACATTACGATATAAACGCTCGCTTTCTGCTAAAGCTGTTTCTATACGTTTGCGTTCGGTAACGTTATCAAAAGCCACACCAACTAAGTTACCTGGTAAAGGAAAAGCTGTTACCTTAAAAAATGACTTAGAAATTCGCTCGTCACCGTAAGGGAATTCTCCTAAATCTTTAATTTGTTTAGATTTAACTACTTCTACGTAACTTTCTACTATTGGAATATGGTCTTCATCTAAAAGATTAGGAAAACATTCTTCCATTGGCTTGCCGATATAATTTTGGATATCCAAACCCAACATTTGCGATGCAGCAGGATTGGTAGTTCCCAACCGAAAACTATTGATATCGTCAATATCTTCCATCTCCCAAATACATAAACCAATTTGGATATTTTTGACAATATCTTCATAAATTTTGACTTCTGCTCTTGCCGATTGCTCGCTTTCAATTAACTCATCTTTACGGCGATTTGATGCTTGTAGCTGTTCCGTGCGACGAATAACTCGCGCTTCCAACTCTTGATTCAAACGTACAATTTCGGCTTGCGCTGCTTTAAACTTGCTAATATCTTGATGGGAACCGACCATACGAATTGCTTCTCCGGCTTGATTCCACAAAGCCATACCGCGAGCTAAAATCCACTTATAAGCGCCGTCTTTACAAAGTAAACGAAATTCAACCTCATAGTGGGGAATTTCATGGTTTGTGTACGCTTTCCAAGTTGCTTCTGCTAATCCGATATCTTGTGGATGAACCAGATTCTGCCATGCTTGGTAGCTATTTTCTACTTCCGCATCAGTATATTGCAGCATTTCTTTATATCGAGCCGAGAAAAAGGCTTCGTTAGTGGCAATATTCCAGTCAAATATACCGTCTCCCGTACCCTGTAGAACAAGTTCCCAGCGTTCCTCACTTTTTCGCAGCGCTTCAATAATTTGTTTTTTATCAGTAATATCACGACCTTCAGGAATCAATAATTCTACTTGCCCTTGGTCATTAAATACGGGCTTAAGAGAAAAATCTATTGTAGTAACTTGATCTCCAGCCCCAAATATATCTACTTCATAGCGAACAAACTCACCATTCGCAGCTTTTTTTATGGCTTGTTGTAACGAGTACTGCGTTTGAGGAGAAATTGTCCACCAATAATTTTCCCAAAACGGACGATTAACTACGTCTTCTTTATTTACTCCTCCAAAATTCAAAGCAGTTTGGTTGACTTCAAGTAAAGTACCATCTGGTTGTAGCAAACCGATAAACTGAAACATTGAATTAAAAATTGCGCGGAAACGACGTTCGCTTTCTTGTAATTGCGCTTCCGCTTGTTTGCGACCGCTAATATTAACGCTAGTACCGACAATCCGATAAATTTGGTTTGCTTCGTTAGGCAGAGGTTCTAAACTTGTCAACCACCAAGATGTTTTTCCATCATTAAATGTCAAACATTCTTCATAAGTAACGCTTTCTCCCATTGACAAGCAGCGATTGTAACGTTCTCTAACTGCTGTTGCAGCTTCATGAGGGAGAACTTGTTCCGGAGTTTTGCCTTCAATTTGCTCCTTTGTAATCCCGATGATGGTTTCGCAAACTGGGTTAATACTTGTGTAAATAAATTCCCCACTTTGAGTAGTATCAACCACAAAAATCGATTCTGTAATCCCTTCGTAAATACTGCGTAAAAACTGTTCTTTTTGTTGTAGATTCTTAGGGGTTGGTAAAGCTAAAATTTGCGGAATTAAATAAGTTAAAGCGATCGCTGTTGTCAGCGACACTACAGCAGTAAGCGCTCGGATGTACCCCGAAACCCAATAATCCGGATGCCATAACGTCCAGATATCTATCAAGTGTCCGGTACCGCAAAAAACGATAAAAGCAGCAAATAGCCAGAAAATCCCGTTAAAGGGAATATCCGCTCGTTTACGAAGAATATATATCAGAGTTATGGGAATCGAAAAATAAGATAAAGCAATAACAGCGTCGCTGACAAAATGCAGTCCTACTAACCCCGGTTTCCAAAGGTAGCAGGTACCATGAGGCATAAGGGAAGTTGCCAAAACATTTGCCGTGTTCGGAAGCATATAACTTAAAAATTACTGAATTATATATATTTTTAACTATTTTTACATCTATGGCAAAGTTGCCGGACACAATTTGCATCTACCCTACCAGGACTTTGTTTGGCGATCGATCAAAATTAAGAAACCGATCTGCTCAAATCATACAAATTGTTCCCCAACTTTTCGCAAACAACGATCAAAAATTAGGACTTAAGTAGGTAAACGTAATTAAATATAAGATAAAACCTCACCCTCAATCCCTCTCCTTGGTAAGGAGAGGGAAGCCGGAGGTAGGGTGAGTA